>CANHJD010000055.1 GCA_947461145.1 Bacteriovoracaceae bacterium | reverse complement strand
GCGGCTTCAATTGTAGCGTTTAATGCAAGGAGATTTGTTTGATCGGCAATGGAGTTAATTGTTTTAACAAGTTGACTAATAGATTCAAAATTTTGCTCAAGACCGGCCATCGCACTACAGACTTGATTCACTCTTATGTCATTTTCATTAGCATCATTCGTCATACTGCTAAATGTGGACTCCATCTTTCTCATAGAGACATCGACATTAGAAAGTTGATCTTTGACAGTTGAAAAGCTCTTAGAGCAATCCAAGATTCCATTAAGTTGCTTCGTTATTTTTACAGTTGTATCCCGAGAAACTTTTCTAAGCTCCTTGCCAGTAATATTTATTAAATCATAACGTAACTGATCATCATTAAATCCAGTTTCTGCCATAGAAATTCCTTTTGCTTCAACCTCTAATTTTGGCAGAATCAAAAAAAAATAAGCTGATCCAGATCAGACTTTTTTGCAGAAAAAAAATTATTTCTTATGAATTTTATCCGGGAATAATTCGGTCAACTTTTCAATAATTAGTTTTGGATGAAAAGGCTTGGCAAGAATACCGTCAGTTTTTAAGATGATCTCTTTGAGTTTATCGTCCTCAAAATCCATACCACCTGTAATAAGGATAAATTTAGGTTGTAAAATATCCCGATCGGATCTTATCTTGTCCAGTAATTTAGGACCATCAAGTATCGGCATCTTAATATCTGAAATAACTAGATCAAAGTCTGAATTTTTCAAGACCTCATAGGCCAACTGACCATTTGCCACTGACTCAACGTAAATACCGTATGGTCTCAATATATGTTCAAGAATATCTCTTAAATCTTCCTCATCATCTGCAACAAGTACACGACAATTAATCAAAATGTTATTTTTTAATAAATGCGCTTTTGATTCATCTCCAGATTTTGGAAGATTAAAATCCGAGCTATCTTTTTTAATAGGGAGAGTAAGTGTAAAGGTCGCCCCATTTCCAAGCTTACTATCGACGTCAATTCTTCCGCCATGCTCTTTCATAATGGTGCTAACCAAAGCAAGACCAATCCCTGTTCCCTTGTTAACTTCTTTCGTTGTAAAGAAGGGATCAAAAATCTTATCAATAATATCAATAGAAATACCCTGACCATTATCTTTAACGGTGACTTTTGCCTCTTTACCAATTATTTCAAGGTTAATTTGAATTTTTCTATTTTCCAGGCCTTCAGTGGCATCCTTAGCGTTTGAAATTAAATTTACAAGAACTTGTTGAAAGCGCCCTCTGCTACCCAAAACAGAAACATTTTCATCTTTACCAGAAAAATCAAAATCAATTCCTTCTTTCACATAAATATCTTTCATCATTGAGCAGGTTTCATAAATCAATTGATAAATGTCAAAACTTGAGACTGGCTGGTCATCTGAACGAGAAAATGACCTTAACCCTTTTACTATGTTTGCGATCCTTTCAATTGCAAGATCAACTTTGCCTAATCTCTCAAAAATTTTCTTATTATCCACGCTAGAAAGCTTAAGTTCACTTTCAATCATTGATAGATGACCCTGAATAATCGCCAAGGGGTTGTTGATTTCATGCCCCACACCAGCGGCCAAGCGCCCAATTGAGGCAAGCTTTGCATTATGCTGAGAGAGCTTTGTTTGATACTCAAGACTATCTTCAAGCTTAAATGTGTTTATCATTTCTGAAATTAAATCTGTGATAGGCTTTAGTTCAGGCAAACAAGCCTCAGGATAGCCCCCATTTCTATTGGCCAGACCAATTAGTGCAATGACTTCTTCAGAAAAAATAATCGGAATACCAAGAAAAGTTTTGATCGAGGGATCTGTTGTTTTAGAATTAACAATTAGTGTCTCGCCAGAGGCGATCACTTTATCGCAAAAAATATTTAAATTATTTAGCTCTCTTGCTTGCTCAAACCAAAATACGTCATTAGTAAAATGAAGAAACAGTGAGGGTACATCTTTGGCATCCTTACGAACTTCAGAGACGAATCCAAACTCACTATCTGTGATTTTGAGAATGCTTTCCAGGAAATATTTGAAAAACTTTTCCCTATCTTTCATCAGCTCAATATATTTTGCTCTCAGGCTTGAGATTTCAGAATTAATCGCCTCTCTTCTTTTTGCCTTTGTTATATCAAAGCGAAAGGAGATATATTCTCTTACTTTTCCGTTTTCCATTATAGGTGCAATAATGGAGTCAACCCAGTAGTAAGAACCATCCTTGGCCTTATTTTTGATATTACCTCTCCAGGGAGTCCCACTGGAAATTGTTTTCCACATTGCCTTAAAAAACTCTTTCGGATGCTCACCTGAATTAAGAATTCGATGATTCTGGCCAATGAGTTCATCTTTTGGAAATTTTGAAATCTCTACGAACTTATCATTGACGTAGGTGATAGTTCCTTCTGCGTCTGTTTTAGCAACAATAGAATGTTCATTAAGAGCGGCTTCCAGACTTAAAATATCAGAGGCCCTTTGGGTGCTCACTTCTTGAACACTTACTGCTGAAGAAGCCTGCTTATAAGTCTTAATTAAATCAATTGCTTCATGATTTGCTTTATCAAGCTTGAGAATATACTGATTATCTTCTCCAATTATTGTCTTGAGGATACTTGAATATCCCTCAACTCTTGAAAGTTTATTTATTAAATCATGATAAAATTCTCGATCTGTACTCTTCAATCTAAAAGGTTCCTTAAAACACATCTTAAGGGCTCAGCTGCTCCCCAAAGTAATTGATCACCACATGTAAACGCGTTTAAGTACTCGTCACCTAAACTCATTTTACGGACACGTCCGATAGGAATTTCAAGCTTCCCTGAAATTGCTGATGGGGTGAGTTTTGACAGTGTTTCCAGTTTATTATTAGGTACAAGTTTAACCCAATTATTCGCGCCTGCAATCAAAGATTCGATAGTATTTAAATCGACTGACTTTTTTAGTTTTATTGTCAGGGCCTGGGAGTGACACCTTAATGCCCCAACTCTCACACAAGTACCATCAATTGGAATCACTTGAGATGTTTGCAGGATTTTATTCGCCTCAACTTGTGCCTTCCACTCTTCTTTGCTTTGTCCGTTAGGCATTTCACTATCAATCCATGGCAGGAGATTTAAGGCAAGGGGGTGCCCAAAATTAGATTTGGGAAATTCATCCTGTCTAATAAAATGGTTAACTTCCTTTTCCATTTCTAGAGCACCTAATGAGGGACTTTTAGAAAATGTTTTACCAACGGCCTCCATTTGGGCCAAAAGCTCAAGCATATTCTTTGCCCCTGCTCCACTGGCCGCTTGATAGGTCATAGAAGAAATCCATTCAATTAGTCCTTCCTTAAAAAGACCATGTAAAGCGATCAACATTAAAGAAACAGTACAATTTCCCCCAACAAAATCTTTCACTCCGTTCCTAATAGATTGCTCAACAATATGACGATTCACAGGATCTAAAACAATGACAGAACTATCCTTCATCCTAAGTGTGCTGGCCGCATCAACCCAGAAGCCTTTCCAGCCTTCATTCCTCAAGAGCGGATGCATCTCGGAAGTAAACTCTCCACCTTGGCAAGTGACAATAATATCCATGCCCAAAAGCTCTGAAATATTCATGGCAGATAAAATCTTGGGTGACCCGTTAGGCACAACTGGTGCCAATTCGCCACCTTTAGAAGTTGAGTAGAAGTAAGATTCAATTAGATTGAAATCGTTTTCCTCCCTCATTCTATCCATGAGAACTGACCCAACCATTCCACGCCAACCGATAAAACCCACTTTTTTCATAATTACCTCTTATAATTAACGATCACCAAAAAAAATTTAAAAGTAAACTTGGAAATCTCTTATTAATTGAATATGATTTTTTAACGAACCTGAAGAGGTGCGATTATTAGGTAAGCAAGCCATCCGATTGCCCAGGGAATTATCGCCGAAATGAAGTGAATAAAGTTACTTCGTTGGTCACCTGAAGTTGAATCTTCGTGACTGTCACAGAAAAATCTGTGGAGTGCTTCGGGTAGGTTACGTCCCACGTGGACACCTATCCCCACACTTTTCCTCTTTTTAATTTTATTTATTCTCAAGGAGATCATCATGAAAAATGCTCTAATTGTTTCTAAATTTGGCGGAACCTCAATGGGAGACCTAACCGCCATGGACAGAAGTGCTGTCATCACACTTGAGAGAAATTCAACTTTGGTTGTAGTCTCCGCAACCTCAGGAACCACAGATAAACTTATTCAAATTGCAAAATCTGCATCAAAAGGTGAAATCGAGGAATGCGAAAAACTTGTTTTTGCCATCAAAGAGCGCCATCAGGCCATGATAAATGAACTCCCAAAAAATCAATTGGCGTTTGAATGCCTTCAGTCCTATTTCACTGAAATTGATCTGTTGGTACAAAATATCTCCCTTCTTAAAGAACTTACTCCAAAGGCCCATGATCACATATTAAGTCTTGGAGAACGCATGTCTTCATTACTTTTTCGAGAGGTTCTTCAAAATAAGGCACCCAATAAAAAAGTACTCCTTCTAGATGCCAGAACCATAATCAAAACCGATTCAAATTTTGGGAAGGCCACACCACTCATCAATGTGATTGCTGAAAAATGCAACCAACTTGATATAAATTGCCTTTATGTTACTCAAGGCTTTATCGGCTCAGACATGGATGGCAATACAACAATTCTCGGGCGTGGCGGCTCAGATTATTCAGCTGCACTCTTTGCAGAAGGCCTGAAGGCGAACGTACTTGAAATTTGGACAGATGTAGCGGGAATTGCAACAACTGATCCAAGAATTTGCAGCAAAGCAAAAATCATTCCGGAAATAAGTTATGCTGAGGCGGGAGAGATGGCCCAATATGGGGCGAAAGTTCTTCATCCAGCAACGATTGCACCAGCAGTAAGACAATCAATTCCAGTCTTTGTCGGATCATCTTTTGAAAAAGATCTACCAGGAACTTGGATCAAAGCAGAAATCCAGCATCGTCCTGCTGTTCGTGCTATTACGAAAAGATCAAACCAGACACTCCTTACAATTTCCAATCCTAATATGTTGAATGCTTATGGATTCATGGGCGAAATCTTTGATCTTTTTGGCAAACACCGCATCTCTGTTGACTGTGTCACAACATCTGAAATCTCAATTGCTGTGACAGTTGATAACACGACATTAGAAAATACTGATTTCATGCAAGACTTAAATTTAGTAGGAAAAATTGATGTTGAAACTGGCTATTCTCTTATATCCCTCATTGGAAATGATCTTTTCAGCAGGTCAAATCTTGCGAAAAGTATTTTCACATGCGTTGATGAAACCTCCATCCGCATGATGAGTCTAGGTGCAAGCTCTTATAACTTTAATTTCTTAATTAAAGACGAGGAATCAAAAACTTGTATTCAAAAACTTCACTCGACACTAATTGAAGGCTCACTATGAAAATTGCTCTCTTGGGCAAAGGTAAAACTGGCTCAAAAGTAATGGAATCTAAGGTCCACCAGGTAATTGCTTTTGATTCAAAAAACAAGCCCACGTTTGAAAAACTTGAAACCTTCGATGTCATTATTTCTTTTTTACCCGGTGAAGCCTTTAAAAGCTACATTCCGCTTTTAGTCGAACTTAAACTTCCCGTTGTCACTGGTTCTACTGGTTTTGATTGGCCAACAAATCTGGATAAGACTCTTAAAGAAAAAAATATCTCCTGGATTTATGCCTCCAATTTTTCTTTAGGAGTAGCAATTGTTAAGCAAATGTTGAATAAACTTGCCGCCGCCAAGTATTTTTTTCAAACCCATGAAACCTCTATTCATGAAGTTCATCATACCCAAAAAAAAGATGCCCCAAGTGGAACGGCGCTGAGTATGGAAGAGTGGATGAATGAAAAGTGTAGCATAACCTCCGAGAGAACTGGGGATGTGATCGGTTTTCATGAACTCACTTTCAATGCAGGGACAGAAAAAATTCGCCTCTCCCATGAGGCTCTGGATCGCAAATTGTTTGCAGATGGTGCAATCTGGGCAGCCGAGTATTTAGTTAAAAACAAACAACCAGGCCTAAATAGTTTTCAAGACATTTTAGAGAGGACACTATGAACATTAAAGATTACTCACTTTGGACAGCAGTCGTAACTCCCCTTGCCCACAACTTTCAAGTTGATTTTAGAGCGCTAAGCTCTCTTGTAAGAGACCAAGAGGAAGCCGGAAATGGTCTTCTCATTCTTGGCTCAACGGCTGAAGCCCTTAATCTCCCACTTGAAGAGAAAAAAAAGATTGTCGATCACGTCCTCTCTCTCACCCCTAAGTCTCCCATCATGGTTGGCGTTGGCGGGCATCAACTAGAAGAAACTCTAGAATGGATTAATTTTCTTGAAACAAAAGCGATTAATGCTTACCTCATGGTCACTCCTCTTTACGCAAAGCCAGGTCCTGTTGGCCAATTCCAGTGGTTCAAAAAACTCATGGATTCGGTTACAAAACCAGTCATGCTTTATAACGTTCCTGGAAGAACTGCTGTGGCCCTTGCTACTGAAGCAGTTGAACAATTGGCCGATCATAAGAATTTCTGGGCCATTAAAGAAGCCAGTGGTTCAGTGGAAAAATTTAAAGGTTATTTAAAGGCAGCTAAAGGTCATCCCGTTTTTTGTGGTGACGATGCTCTTATGCCAGATTTTGCTCTTGCGGGTTCTGCAGGTTTAGTTTCAGTAGCCTCAAATGCATGGCCAAAAGAAACAAATCTTTATGTAAAGCAGTGCCTTGCTAAAACCTTTGATGACAAAGAACTTTGGACGAAAGCTTCCAACAGTCTTTTCGTTGTCAGTAATCCGGTTCCAGTGAAGAGGTTAATGTTTGAGAATGGAAAAATCCAAACTCCTTTCATGGTCGCCCCCCTTAGTCATGAAGATATGACGGAGGCCACACCAGTGACTAATGCTAACAAGCAAGTTCGTGACTGGTATCAAAGGACTCAAAAATGAACTGGCAAGAGACTCTAGACTTACTTGAAAAAGGTCTCGTTCGCTCGGCAGTTAAAGAGAATGGGAAATGGGTGGCCCAGACTGAAGTTAAAGAGGCGATTCTTGCAGCATTTAAGGCCGGAGAACTCAAAGAATTTGCAGGTGGATTTGTGGATAAACATAATCTCCCACCTAGAGAATTTAAAGTTGAGGATAAGATTCGCATGGTTCCAGGAGGATCTTCTGTACGCCGTGGCGCCTATGTTGCCTCAGGTGTGATTATCATGCCTCCGGCCTACATAAACGTAGGTGCTTATGTTGACTCCGGAACTATGGTTGATTCTCACGCTCTTGTTGGAAGCTGTGCTCAGATTGGCAAAAATGTTCATCTTTCTGCAGGTGTTCAGATAGGCGGAGTCTTAGAGCCAATTGGACAGGCACCTGTTGTGATTGAGGATAATGCCTTCATCGGTGCAGGGGCCGTGATTGTAGAGGGAATTCAGGTCTCTGAGGGCGCAGTGATAGCTCCTGGAGTTGTTCTCTCAAAAGGTATTCCAGTCTATGACTGTGTGAATGAAAGAGTTCTCAGTCCAGGAGAGGCCATCCCTCCTCATGCAGTTGTTGTGCCTGGGAGTCGACCAATGTCCAAAAACTCATGGGCGATGGGGCATCACCTTCAGCTTCAATGTGCTTTAATCATCAAATACAAAGATGCTAAAACCGCTGCCTCTTTGACTCTAGAAGACCTTCTTAGGTAATAAAAAAATTAAATATATTGGAAATAAAAAAGGGCCCCTGCACGGGCCCTTCTTTTGCGACACTCAAGCCAGAAGTCCTTCTCTGGTGTATAAAATCATCCGTGATTCTTAATTGTGCTTAAGATTATATTAGGGCCTCAGTTTAGATGTGGGAAATGTTCTTTTTCTTACTTTTGCTAACTTAGTCAAATTCTAAAGCTTTGGGATTACAATGTAAGACTTTGAAAGACTCAGAGGGTTAGAACGAAAAAGTAGGGCCCCTTAAGAGGGCCCTAGGAGTTTATTTATTGGACGAAACTTCTTCAGCTCGAAGATCCTTTCTCAAAATTTTACCCACGTTTGATTTAGGTAACTCTGTCCTAAACTCAATATATTTGGGAATCTTGTAAGAAGTTAGATTTTCACGGCAAAACTTCATTAATTCATCTTGCGTGAGACTCTGATCTTTTTTAACAACAAAAACTTTTACCACTTCACCAGATTTCTCATCTGGAATTCCAATTGCTGCGCACTCAAGAACTTTAGGCTGTTGAGTGATAACGTCTTCAAGCTCATTTGGATAAACATTAAATCCTGAAACAAGAATCATATCTTTTTTTCTATCGACAATTTTTGAATAACCCTGCTCATTCATAAAACCAAGGTCACCTGTTTTAAAAAAACCATCCTTAGTCATGACCTTCGCAGTTTCATCAGGACGATTATAGTAACCGGCCATCACTTGAGGTCCGCGAATACAAATCTCCCCAATTTCTCCCATCGGTACTGTTGCACCATTATCATCTTTAATTTCAACCTCTGTTGAAGGCAATGGAAGACCAATAAAACCGTTATAATCCTTTAATGTCATAGGATTAATACAAGCTGCTGGAGATGTCTCAGTTAGACCATAGGCTTCAATAAGAGGACGTCCAGTGACTTTCTTCCATTTTTCTGCAACTGCTTTTTGAACGGCCATACCGCCACCCAACGAGACTTTTAAATGACTAAAGTCTAATTTATTAAATTCTTCGTTATTAAGAAGACCATTAAAAAGAGTATTCACCCCAGTGATGGCAGTAAATTTCCATTTTTTTAATTCTTTCACAAATCCAGGTATGTCACGTGGATTAGTAATAAGAACGTTAAGGGCGCCAACACTATTAAAAATAAAGCAATTCGCAGTCAGAGAGAAAATATGATAAAGCGGAAGCGGGGTAATAATAATTTCTTTACCATCAGTAATAAGATTTTTAATCCAAGCACGGGCCTGAACCATATTTGCCACAATATTTTTGTGAGTTAGGACTGCCCCTTTTGCTACACCTGTTGTCCCACCTGTGTACTGAAGGAAAGCGATATCATCTAATTTAATGTCAATTTTTTTAAACTTCGAAGCATCACCTTTCATAAGGCAGCTCTTAAAACTAACAGCATTAGGGATATTGAAAGCCGGAACCATTTTCTTCACATTCTTAATTACAAAATTCACAATGTAATTCTTTGGAAACTTAAGCATGTCTCCAATCTCAGTCAAAATAACTGTCTTCACAGGTGTTTGTGCTAAAATTTTCTCGAGGACATTGGCAGAATTAGCGAAAATGACAATCGCCTTTGCTCCAGAGTCCTTAAGCTGATGTTCAAGCTCTCTTGGAGTGTAAAGAGGGTTTACGTTAACGGCCACAAGACCTGCACGTAAAACACCAAAAAGAGCAATTGGATACTGAAGAATGTTTGGCATCATAAGAGCAACGCGATCACCTTTTTGAAGATGAAGGTCGTTTTGCAAATAACTTGCAAACTTAAGGCTTAGACGATCAATTTCTTCATAGCTTAAAGTTGTTCCCATATTATGGAAGGCCGGAAGATTTTTAAATTTTGTAAATCCAACCTCTATCACATCATTAATGGATGAATACTCATTAGGATTGATATCAAAAGGAACCCCAGCATCATAGGACTTGTGCCAAATCTTAGTCATCTTTTTCTCCGTCGTTACTTTTTAATCTGATTTTGAATTTTATGTAGAATATGATCAAACGTTTTATAAAGATCATCATCATGGGCCTTCGCAAAATATTCGTGCGCACCATTTTGAATTTTTACTTCAGAACAAAAATCAAGGCCCTCTTTCCAGCAAGTCCAGTGAACATCAGTGTGAGCTCCAAACCATTTTGAAAATTTTTCTGACTTTTCTCTTATAACTGAATCTAATGCCGGAGTATGCTCCATGTGACGAAAGGTAATATTCAAATTCATTATGTGCTCCTTGATGAAGCTCAATTATATTCCCTTGCTGAAGATGACTTAGAGTATTATTTAATTTGACTATTCTACTTTCTTTTTTAAAACCATACGGACTGCGGCGGGTAGAATCTCACTTGGGATTTCCATAAAAGACTTATGAGGGACAAAACCAAAAGAGGCATAATAATAGAAATAGGTTATATTAAATCCCACTTTGTTTAACTCATTTTCAAGATCCAAACTATCCAAAATCCTTCTTACTGGTTTCCATTCGCCAAACATTTGCCAAAGGATATTATTTTGATCAAACATAAAGCCATCAGGAATAAAAAGCTTTTTCCTATGAACCATGGTTTCGGCAACAAAAATGCCATTCTCTTTCAAATGATCTCTTACAAAGGCCAGGTAAGAAAATCTTTCTGGATCTGAAGTAAGGCAATGAAGTAAGTGAGAATCAACAATGAGATCAAATTTTTTATCTAAATTAACGTCAGGAAGACCTAAATCAGCTTCCACAAGCTCTGGTATGAAACCTTCGATAGCATATAGCTGAGAAGCTTGCTCAAGAGCAGAAGGGGAAAAATCTACTAATGTCAGGTCAGCACCAAGCCGGGCAAGATGAAGACCAAGGCCACCACGACCAGAGCCCATCTCGGCGACCGTCATTCCTTTCCAATCAAGATCGGGAAGAAAGCGTGATTTCGATTCCATAGCGTAATTTGCAAGACCTTTTGAATTGTAAATTACCTCAGCAGAAAAGTCGGCCGCTGAGCGGCCATTTTCTGATCTGAATGAATCTTCGTAATACACCTGTAAACTCATATAAAAAAGTGTAAGATAGTTACCTATGACAAAGCAAAAACATTTTTATCTTTTTCGTGGATTAATTCGCGAAGCCGAACACTGGGGTGATTTTCCTAAAGACCTTCAGAGTGCAAATCCCGGCTCAAAGTTCACCACTATCGACATTCCAGGCGCAGGAGTTTTTTTTAAAAATCCTTCTCCCCTTTCAGTAAAGAAGATGGTCGATAAAATGCGCGTTACCTATCTCGAGAATCAAAATCCGGATGAGGAAAAAGTCCTTATAGCAATTTCCCTAGGGGGAATGATTGCAGGGCAATGGCTTAAAGATTACCCAGAAGATTTTCACAAAGCAGTCCTCGTTAATACAAGCTATGGTGGCTATTCAAAAATTTTTGAAAGAATTAAACCTGAAGCGCTACTTTATCTGTTGAAGGTACCTACTCTCAAAGGCAGGGCCAAGGAAGCTCATATTCTTCGCCTAGTTAGCAATCATAAAAATGTTTTCGATAAAACACTTAATCTCTGGGAGAAGATCCAGAAAGAGCGACCAGTTAGTCTGCCCAACACGATTAGGCAACTCACAGCTGGTGGACTATTCAGAATTGGAAACTTTATTCCAAAACTCCCAGTTCTTATTCTGGCCGGAACACAAGACCGCATGGTGAGTGTGAATTGTAGCCGTGCTATTGCAAAGAGATGGAATGTTCCCATTATTGAACATCCAACTGCGGGCCATGATTTAACGTCAGATGACCCAAAGTGGATGATTGAAAAAATTAATTCATTTGTTTCAGCGAATTAATTTTTAAACTGAAGCTGAAGGCTTTTAAGAGTAGAAACCCTTTTCACTGCCACTTGTGGTGGTACGGACTGGATGTCAAATCCGCCATCAGCTCTATGTTTCACTCTAAAAATTAGTTGAGGCGCTGGATTAACTGAAGACTTTGAAGCTACAGTAATAATCTTAGACTCCCCGATATCGACTCCACTTAGTTCTTTTTTGAGAAATGACTCCATGGCCACTGAATCTTCAGTTAGAAGATTAAAATATTCTGCATTATCGACAACAAGTTCTGCATCTGCGGCCTGAGGACCATTAAACTCTTTAGGGTCGATAACACCCTCTTTTATATCTAAAGCTGACTGCTCGTTGATTTCAACCAGAACATCATTAAGAGTTTTCTTCTTATTAATTGGTTTGAAAAATTTTGCCGTTTTTACGGATGATGAGAATCTGCTTGGTGCAGCCGAAACTCCCGGCAACGCAGATCCAAAATTTGTACTTGGGCCAACTGATGAAGGTGAGCGAGAGGGACTTGACCCCTGAGACTGTTTAGAAATAGAAGTATTAAGATTTTCTAGCTTCTTTGATTTCTCTAGCTCTTCTTCAAGGGTTTCATTGGCCTTCTTAAGCTCTTCGTTAATTCCAGAGCCTGCAATTTGATCTGTAGGCCATCCATTTTGTTGCATAAAACTTTTAGCTTCTTGAAGGTTCGCTATTTTCTGCACAGGACTGAGAGAATTATAGTTTTGAATAGCACTAGTAACCTTTGTACCCTCTTTTAATTTTGCTGACTGAAAATAAGAAGTCTCATCAGATTCTTTTTTGTAACTCGGAATGATCTGACCAGGATTCGATGAATTAATGTGTTGTTGCTGAGAATAGGCTTGGCCACCACCAATAGATTGAGGAATCGGTGTATGGGAGAACGTACGTGCATCCGCTGCACGAGTGGAGCGGAATTTCTTTTCTGAACCTCTTGTTGCGATAACAATATTACTTAGTTTTGACCCAATATTTTCATGCCACCAATTCCAAAAGTTTCTATCCTGCTTCGTTTTGTCAGTGGATTCTCTAATTTTCTCTATATCCTCTTTAGAAATCTCGGTATCAATGACATCACTATTGACTACTGTCGAAACAGTTTCAGGTAATAGACTTGTATCAACGCTTCCTGTAGCACCAGGCTCCATGGTTTCAGGAACCTGCTCAGCCCCTGTAGTCGACAAGAAATTCTCACGACATTTTTCATCACCTGTGGGACAAGCTTCTGCATAGCCTTTACAGACTTTATCCTTGAGATCCTGAAAATTCTTCTCATCTTTATTTTGTTCATCAGCACTAAGTCCAAGATTAAAAATCGGACTTGTCTCAAGAGAGGTCTTAATATCTGTTGAAGCAGACATATTAAATGTGCTTTTTGAACATTGGTCAATTTGTTTGAATAAGCTTCCCAAGTTGTCGTCGTAGTTTTGCTTGTCTTCAATATTAGGCAAATCGTTTGCAATTGAAATAGCAGAAAAATTATCAGTCATTTCCTTGCAAACAAAAGCTTCGGTGCTCTTCATAACATTGGGCTCATCTTGGAGGATTTTCTTTACGTCATTTTTCATGAAGCTTATGTAATCTTTAAATGTGTCTGCTGTGCCTTTTGCCTGAACCTTTGTCGCAAAAGACTTAAACTTGTCACCAAGTGAATCTCTTAATTTTTCATTTGAAGCCATTTTTGCAATGATTGGATTCGATCTTAAAAAGCGAGTCACTGATGCATCTAATGGAGAGCTAATACGAGCAGGAAGCTTCAAAAGATCTGCTGGATTTCTTGCTGATGCCAGAGCATTTAGTAAATCTTTGCCTGGCATGGACTGGAAAGTCATATACTCAGCACGATTAAAACAATCATTCGGACCGTTTGCTGCAAAATTCTTTGCGATTTCATTGGCAAGCTCAGTATTCTTTTTCTCAAATACCTTACAAATGGCATCACTTTCTCCGCACTGGCCCTTCCTCTCTTCAAAAAGTTCCTCTGCACCCTCAGCGGCCTCGTCTATTTTCTTCATTGCAGATTTCACAACATAGTTACATTGAGTAGGATTAAAATTTTCAACATTCAAGGCACCATTAATTTGACTTATAACTGAGCGCTTATTTTCCGAATTTAGTGCCTCGAAAGTCTCTCTAAGCAAACCGTCTTTGGAAGAATTCAAAAGACGACTTTTAATAACAGTTAATTGAACGTAGCATGGATCCATGGCATTTAGATTTGCCATATTGAGTTTAATTCTCTGGACCACTTGCTCATCCTGGTGGCAATTTTTTCTCTTCTTTTTACAGTGCTTAAGTTTGGCCTCTGACTTACTAAGCAAGTCACTCAAGGCACTCATTTGCTTTGGAACGTTTTCTTTGATCTTCGTCTGAATATCTGTCGAGATTGATTCTGGACTGCAACCGATGACACCCGTTTCGGAGTCTCCGGTATTATCAATCTTTAATATTTTCTCTTGAATCGAAGCTCCCATAGTCATCTGATCATAGACGCTATAGAATCTATCAAAATAGCCTCTCTTCACTTCATCAATTTCAGCTTTCACTTGCTCACTATCGTCTAGTCTATTTAGCCTCGTTGAAACGAGGATATTTCCATCAGCGACATCACTGAGACACTGACAATAACGATCCTTATTATCTCTTTGATGTTCTTCTTCGCTTTTGAACAGTTTGTAGAACTCTTTTTTCTGATATAATTTTTCATCGCAAGCCGTCTTGTATAATTTCGTTATGTCAAAAGTGAAAGGCAAAAATGGAGTTTGAATCTCGCAGGAATTCTCTTCTTGAGGTCCATAAACAGGGTCCGAAGTGGCAATAGCACTGAAAGAAACAAGGGATACAAAAATTAGGGGCAGTAGTGTTTTCATTTTCACTTTTAAAGGTTCTCCAAGCATCTCATCGGTTTTTTACTAAAACTATTGAGTATTCTATGAGAAGATGGGCCAAATATTTGATTAAACACTTCTGCTATTTAATTTTAATACGTTAGACGGTCAAAAACCTCTAACCTTTGACTCAATTTTTAGGCATCATCTACATATTATGAAGAAAACTACTCCCCCGAAACATCGATGGCTCGAGACCGAAGACGGAAGCCAGACTCTTTTCTCAGAAGTTTTCCAAGAAGGGTGTCATTCTACTTCTGGGGCAAAAAAAGAGACCCTCCTTCACTATATTGAAGGCTGCCAAATCCAAGAAATATTGCGCTCTCATGAGCAGTTAGTGATTTTAGAAGTGGGCTTCGGTCTTGGTATTGGATTTTTGACAACCTTAGAAGAACTTGAAACCTCAACTCATCCTTGGACTTTTCTCTCTCTTGAACTTGACGAAGAATTATTGGAATGGTTTCGCCTTCAGCATTTAGAGCACCCATTTTTAAAACTTTTAAAATGGGATATGGTAGGCGAAGTGAAGGTGCTTACCGCTAAGAATTCAATGACTGAGCTTACAATCCTTTGTGGAGACGCCAGAAAAACTCTCCCCAAATATGTAGAGATCTCTGGGATTAAATGGAATGCCATTTATCAAGATGCCTTCTCCCCTAGAAAAAATCCTTCTCTCTGGACTAAGGAGTGGTTTGAGTTATTAAAGGCAAACTCACTTCCAAGGACCTATCTCTCTACTTATTCTGCGAGCTCCAGCATTAGAAAATCACTTCTTGAGGCAGGATGGTCACTCCATAAAGGAGAAAAGTTTGGCCCCAAACGAACCAGCACGAGGGCCACTTTATCTGGAATAAGCGATACCGAAATTCTTGAGCAATTGAATCGCTCCCCGGCCCCTGCACTTAGGGATGACAATATTGAGACTTTTTTGACAAGATAAAATCATGAAAACAATCACGACTCTTCTCCCCATTAAATACCCCATCATCCAGGCCGGAATGGTTTGGGTCTCAGGCGGAAAACTTGCAGCTGCTTCGGCCAATGCTGGCATTTTAGGCGTCATCGGTGCCGGCTCCATGAAGCCTGATTTACTTGCAGAGCATATTCGCAAAGCGTTCTCCCTCACAAATCATCCTGAGCGACTGGCGGTAAACGTTCCCCTACTTTACGAAAAATCTAAAGAGCAACTTGAAACATCACTTAAGCTTGGAATAAAAATATTTATTACCTCTGCAGGCTCACCAAAAATCTACACCAAGTGGCTTAAGGAACAAGGAGCAATAGTCATCCATGTGACTTCAAGCCCAGAGCTTGCCAAAAAATGTGAAGAGGCCGGATGTGATGCTGTTATTGCTGAAGGCTTCGAGGCCGGAGGCCATAATGGCAGAGAAGAAATTACGACGATGGTTCTCATCCCTCAGGTCGCAGATGCGATTAAAATTCCTGTGATTGCCGCTGGTGGAATCATTGATGGCAGAGGAATTGCTGCGGCCATGAGTCTTGGAGCACAGGGTGTTCAGTTGGGAACTCGCTTCGTCATGACTGCTGAATCAAGTGCACACCAAAATTTTAAAGAGGCCATAAAAACCTCAACTCCAAATAGCACCATGCTCATGATGAAAAAACATGTCCCTGTTCGTCTGCTCAGAAATCCTTTTTTTGATGAAGTGAAAAAACTGGAGGAACAGGCCGCCGGGGTTGAAGAGCTCATAAAGTTACTCTCCCACGGTAGGGCGAAGGCCGGGATGCTTGAAGGTGACATGATTAACGGAGAGCTTGAAATAGGACAGGGCTGCTCAATGATTCGTGACTGCCCAACAGTAGAAGAAGTGGTGAATAAACTTCTCTCAGAATATGAAAAAACTATCTCTGTATTAGAGAAATTTTAAGGGGGCCATAAGACCCCCGCATTTATTAAAGCCCGCGCTCTAGCGCTGCAATTCTATCTTCTAAAGAAGGGTGAGTTGAAAGAAAAGACATCAACCCTTTTTTTGATGAAATCTTCATGCACTTCACTTGATCTTGAGAGTCATCAACCATATCAATTTTCTGCTGCAAACGTTTTAGGGCCGCAACCATTTTGTGACGTCCAGCAAACTGCGCTCCGCCTTTGTCAGCTCTAAATTCTCTTATGCGAGAAAAATAGGCAACGACAAACATTCCTAAAAATGAAAAGGCAATTTCAAAAACCATCACAGAAATATGATAAGCAAGACCAGAGGCCATTGGACGATCATCTTCCTCTCTGTCACCCTGAAGGACATTCTGAAGGGCCATCGCTGCAATACGAGCAAAAAACATCACAAACGCGTTCACAACACCCTGGACCAGTGCCATGGTAACCATATCACCGTTTGCAATGTGAGCGATTTCGTGGGCCAGCACTCCTTCAACTTCATCTGTATTCATCTGCTGAAGTAAACCTGTTGAAACAGCAACGAGTGAATTATTTTTTGAAGGACCTGTAGCAAATGCATTCACCTCAGGCGACTGATAAACTCCCACTTCCGGCATTTTACTTAAGCCAGCAGCACGAGCGAGCAAGTGAACTTTTCTCACAAGATCACCATATTGACCGCGATCATCAACGATCTCTACACCCATCATGGTTTTGGCCATGAATTTTGAAAGAAGAAGTGAAATACCTGAACCGACAAAACCCCACACTAAGCAAAAGCCCATCATGGCGCCATAGTTAACCCCGGCCGCAGTGACGTAATGATTAAGTCCAAGTACGTTTAGGACAATTGAAACAGTAACCATCACTAAAATGTTTGTAAGAACAAATAAGAAAATCCGTTTAAACATAAAATCTCCATTAAAAGATCGTAACATCAATAAGATAATCCTCTT
>CANHJD010000054.1 GCA_947461145.1 Bacteriovoracaceae bacterium | reverse complement strand
TGAAGCAATTGAGCTTGTTGAAAAACAAGAAGAAAGCTTTGCTTTAGATGTTGGCCACTACGAGGAAAAAGACCAAGAAGATATGCTATGGCAGGCCCGTACTGGGCTTAACCCTGATACGCTTTGCGGAGCTATTGAGACGATTATTTTTATGTCCGATCGTCCAATCTCTATTCAAAAGATTAAAGCGCAGATTGATAACGAACTCCCTTTGCGAGTGATTCATGAATCCCTCTCAAAACTTCAATCTGGTTATGAAGAAAAATTTCATGGGATTCGCTTAATTGAAGTCGCTGAAGGTTATCAGTTTCGGACGAAGGCTACTTACTCGAAATTTGTTCAAAATCTTTTCAAAATAAATTCACTCGTTTTAACTCCATCTGCTCTCGAAGTTTTAGCTATCATTGCTTACAAGCAACCTGTTTCTAAAAATGATGTTGAGAAAATCAGAGGAGTGGATTCAAGCCACATTATTCGTGCACTAATGGATAAGAGACTTGTAAAAATTGCTGGTCGCTCTGAAGAGATTGGACGTCCTTCTTTGTTTGCAACAACTGAAGAGTTTCTTGAAGTCTTTAACTTACCTGATCTATCAGCTCTTCCGCCAGAATATGAACTTGAAGAGATGGCCACTAAGAATACCATTGGAACAATTGCAGATATTAAATCGGTTGTTTTTCGTGGAGATGCAAAGAAGTTTAATCTGGATGAATTTGAAGAGTTGGATAAGCTTTCAGAGAATATTCAGCATATAACTTCTGAGACAAATTTTACGATGCTCCTAAAGTCAGAAGAGAAGAAAAAAGTTGACGGCGAGATCACTGTAAGAAAATCAGCTTTTGATATTCTTGAAGATTTCGTAAATAAGGATGCTTCTTTAAAGCAAAATCTTATTGCCATTAACTCAGAAACCCTCATTAATGTTGTTGATCCAAAGGTCGTTGATATTTCTCAGGAAGGTATTATTTTTAATGCACCTGAAATTGATGAAGAATTTGAAGCCCTTAGAGCTCAGGAATTGGCCGAAGTTGACCAAACCGAGGCGCTCAATCTTGCTGCAGAAGCGGCTGAACTTGAAAAAGCGCTTGATTTCGCTTTTGAACAATTAACTGGCGAAAAACTTGAAGAAGGCGAGATGAACTTTGATGTTGATTGTGAGATCAATAACTTAGATCTCTCAGTTGACTCTGCAATAATGAAAGGCAAGGACTTTGATCTTGACCTATCGTTCCTAAACGAAGTATCTGAAGAGCAAATCAATATAAGCGACGAGTAATTCCTCGTCGCTCTAAAAACCTTAAACTGCCGGGAGGCAGATTGGAGAGTTCTATGACTACGTCTAATCAAGACATTTCTGTTCGTTTACAAAAAGTTATCGCTGACTGTGGAGTAACCTCTCGTCGTAAGGCCGAAGGTCTTATTCTCGATGGTCGCGTACAAGTTAATGGCCGAGTCGTTACTGAGCTTGGAACAAAAGTAAATCCTCACTCTGACGTCATTCAGGTTGATGGTAATACTCTTGAGCTTATGGCCGTTGATAAAGTTTATATCGTTATGAATAAGCCAAGAGCTTACATGACGACACTATCTGATCCAGAAGGAAGACCAACGGTTATGGATCTTATCTTTGGAGTTAAGCAGAGAATTTTCCCTGTAGGTCGACTTGATTATCTTTCAGAGGGACTTTTGATTTTAACAAATGATGGTGATCTGGCCAATATGATCATGCATCCAAAATATGAAGTTGAAAAAGTTTATGAAGTGAAGGTTTTTGGCCATGTGAATGAAGGGATTCTCGCTAAAATTAAACGTGGAGTTATGACTGAAGATGGTCTTTTAAAACCAAAATCAATCCGTGTTATTGAGCAGCTTCCAAACAAAACTTGGCTTGAGTTCCGTTTAAATGAAGGAAAAAACCGTGAAATCAGAAAGATTTGCGACGCTGTAGAATTGACGGTAGATAAACTTCGTCGAGTTGCCATCGAAGGATTAAATATTCAAAGTCTTTCTCCTGGTCGCTATATGTTCACATCTAAAAAAGAACTTCTTAAAGCGCTTGGTCTTAATGAAGATGGGACAAAGTTCACAAGAAGAACATTCCTCTCTGCTAAAAAATCCCTTAACGTAGCAAAAGTTTCCAAAATTGTTTCAAAAACAGCTCGTCCAGCTGATGATAAAAAGTTTCAAAACTTCCGTAAGGAAAATTATTACGAAACTGTCCAGTCGATTAAAGAAGTTAAGATGAGACATGCAGAAGAAGATGCAACTAAAAAAGCAGAGCTAGAGGCGCAGGAAACTGCAGCACGTTTTGCCCGCACAATGAAACCTGCGACGAGACCAAGTAGAAAGTATGGAAATAAAGGTTAAGAAAGGGAAAATTCTCGTCTACCGTGTTTTTGACATCGGTTCAGAGGTTGACCTAGAAAAAGTAGAAGCACTCTTTGAGGAAAAAAAACTCAAAGAGCGCTTTAAGCTAGATCGTAAACATAATATGTCTTTGATTATTTCAAAGTCACCGGTGTCTGTTCAGCTTGGGGCGATGGACTTGAAAGTCATGGATAATGTTCACAGTTGTGAACTGGTCGCAAAGGTATGGCATTTTGGTACCGTTTCACTTTGTTTTCAGATACCAATTATTCCAGGAACTAGTTGGAGTGAATTGATTCAAATCGCTAGCTGGATTGAAAAAGATAATGCAATTGATGAAATTGCGATTGTTAAGGCGAAAGAATTTCAAAAAGACGTTAAGCACGCTATTCCTGTGACCAACAACGACTGGTCCTTATATGAGGATTACGTTACTTATTTCATACAAGAGTTTGATGGATTAAGTGTCCCTCTGGCAAAATTAAATGAGCAGGCCGATGTTGCAGCTTTAATTTTAGCTGAATCAAAAGAAAATCTTTCAGATCTTATAAAGAAAAATACCATTGAAAACACTTTTCAGTACTCCCGAGATGATTTGGTCGTGGCGGATTGGAACTCAGCTCTCGTGGTTGAGCCACACGGTTCAATGGATGTCCCTTTAGTTATTGAGTTTGCACTTAACCAATTGCTTGAAATGCGCTACTACGACGATCTTTTAGATGAACGGCTGAATAACCTCTATAACAATGTTGTGGGTGGTAAAAAAGGCATTTTTTCAAAGCAATACGCGCGTTTTGCTGAGGAAGCTGGGCAAATTTATATTGAGATCTCTGAGATTGTAGAGAACGTGGAAAATTCTTTTAAAGTTGTGGGGGATTTTTATCTTGCCCAGATTTTTCGTGCTTCATCTAAACGTTTTAGATTCGATGATTGGCAGAAATCAATTAATGAAAAGCTTGGTAATCTAGCGGAAGTTTCTAAACTTCTACACTCTGAAGTGAACGAAAGTAGAAATCAGATGATGGAGATAACAATTATTCTTCTTATCGCAGTTGAACTTATTCCACTTGCGATTAAATTTTTTAATTAGTTATCTAAGTTATGAATCTTATTCTGATCTAGGGATTCATTAATAAAATCGATGGCAAATTCTACGGCCTGATTACCATAATTCATTTTTTTATTGTTATTGGCGAAGTCAGCATGCTTTATGGCTTCAGCTACCTTTTTCATTAGCTCTGAACTCATTTCGAAATACTCACTTTCTTCATCAGCAGCAAGTACATGAGTTAAAAGACCTGTGACACTTTTAATTAGTCGGACTTGTGTTGGCGTGAGAGATTCCACATCAAGTTTAAGAATAAGTTCTTTCATTTCCGGCTTTAGTTCATGCATAATTCGTCCCTTTTAAAAGCATTCACAAGAGCTTTATCGGGGAAATTTCTAGGAAATTTAGCTATTTATGCTGGACTAAAGAATTGGGGTATTTTGTGCTTTACAGTGCATAGAGGGTGACGTATAAATGCTTTAATTTCCAAGTGTTTATCTTTCAATCGCGGGATGGAGCAGTCTGGTAGCTCGTCGGGCTCATAACCCGAAGGTCGTAGGTTCAAATCCTGCTCCCGCAACCAAAAATCTTAAAATTATTTCAAGACCTTAGCTGACGACAGAGCAGTGACTTAAACCTATTTTCACGGTTCTTTTAACATAATTCATCGTTGTCTTGGTGTCCTCATCCCCACAGATGCATTGAACGGTCTTTAAATCCACACCTGATTCTATCCAGGTATGTTTAAATTATGCTTGGCTCACACCGAACCATTTAAGATTTTTTTTCATGTCACATTTTTTTTTCCTATTTGGTTCCTTCCCCAATTAGTCTTATGGAAACTTAACTAAGGAGTAATAAATGAAAATGTGTTTTTCTTATCTTTTAGCAACAAGCATCTTACTAAGCTCGATAGGTTCATTTGCTTCAGTTGAGCAAAACCTAAACTTAGATCAGACAGCAAGGTTTGAACTACAAACGTCATTAATGGAAAAATCAATGACAGTGGAAAATATCCTCCGTGATCCAGAGCTTAGTGCAGCGATGGATAATGAAACTCGCGATGAATTAGAAATATTATCTCAAGATTTAATGGACGCATCTGAGAATCCTTTAGTTGTAAAAAAACCTCGTAAGTTTAAAAAAATTGCTGTCGGTGTGGTTCAAGGAGTAGGGGTCGGGATTCATACAACTGTTTTACTTTTCTTATCTCCTTTGATGGTAACAACAGAGTTTGTTTCGGGTTTGATTATAGGTGAGTCAAAAAAGAAATCTGTTCGGACTGCAGGTGAAATTGCAACAGGTGCAGTCGCCTTGGGAGATATTTATCTTATGATGTCTCTAGTTCCGGGAATCTTTCAATTAACAGTTATCGGAGGATTTGCCCTGGTTCCAGGGAAATTAGTCTGCTTAAATAGTCCTGAAACAAACCAAAAATTTTGTGGGAAGATTGCTAAGGTTGATCACGTCCTTGAGGATCAGCTAGGTGATGCAAGCAAGAACGCCGGTGTATCTTTAAATAAGAAAATAAAAAAACTCTATAAGAAGATTTTTTCGAAAAAAAGCCAGATTGCTGAATAGTATGAAATAACTTTGTTAAGGACGGGAATAGGCCCTCCTTAACAAAGTTAACATTTGTGCTTGGTTATAAAAGGTCTAGTGTCTAAAAAATTATAATTTGCAAGAACTCGACTATAAATTAACCTCCCTACCGTTGATAAAAAACAAGAATGATAAAAAGTTAGAAATTGATCTTCCCTGAATCTTTACCCAAGGTGGTGGGCATCAAATGATGCTCTCCCAATCAAAATTCTTAAAATTATTTTAATTACATTAAATTAAATCTTAAATATTCTGCTCACATGATGAAACAAATCTTTTTGCTATCAATTCTGTTTTTTTGTCTTAACTGTGGAAATAAGAATTCTAGCTCTTCATCGAATTCGCCCATAGTCGGAACTTGGAGTGGTTGCGTGACTCAATCTGCGCTTTTTAATGCCCCAATTATAAGCGCTAGTTTTAATTTTACTTTTGATAATTTGGGGGGATTTGTAGGATCATATGGCTATTATGGAACACCAGACTGTAACGGTGGGCCAGGAGTTCATGTTGATGAATTGATTGGAACGTATAAAATAGGCGGCGCAAGTTCGCAGGTCCCTGGCGCTACAGAGATTGATATTGAAATCACAAGTTGTATTCTTGCTGGTAGTATTTGTGATGGCAATAATTGGAATACAGGCAACACTGTATATGAAGTTTTTATAGTTAATTCGAATAGCCTTGTTTTGGGAAAATGTTTAAGGGATTCTACTTGTACTTCGCCTAGCGGAAGACCAACCGTTCTATTGACCCCTCTTTCGAAAATCCAAACTTATTGAAAGAAAACTAAGCTAAGATTGCTTTTAAAGTTCTGCCCCAAAAAAAACTTTCAAATCAACTAAATTTTTCTTTTAATAATTCCATGAAAAAGCTGATCTTTATTTTTTTTCTTCATCCATTGATTAAATCAATATGTAGTATAATATTTATTGTTTTTCTTAATGTTTTCAATTGATGTAAAGTATTATAGTGTTTTGTGAAGTTCAAATGCCACGATAAGTCTGACTTTTAAATCTGGAGAAAAATGAAGTTTTTAATTATGTTTCTGAGTTTTGGAGTTTTAACTGCTTGTTCATCTGTCCAGGATAAAAGGCCTTTGTCTGAAAGAATTCAAGTAGAGGAGGTTCGCTCACTACAAGAGATAAAGTCTCATTCTGAATTTCTCCTCAAGGACCACAAAGAGCTTGATGAAAGAACCAAAAACGAATTAAGTTTACTTTTAGATGCCACGATTATTAGACATCAGGCACTAAGAGATGAAGAATCTAAGATTTTTCAATTACTCTTAACAAAGTCTTTGCGAATAAATCAGCTAACGGACAGTGAAATTAAGGACAAGCATGGTTTAAAGCTTCGCTTAAAAAATCTTTATGAAGAAAAGTCCAATAACGTTTTGGCTCTAATTAATAAAATTGTAGAGCTCTCTGAGCAGAAAGTTATAAATGATAGTTTTAGGCATGACATGATAGATTTTATAAGAGATTTTCGTTAAAAACGATATGGACCATAATAGATTAGAATTAAATGTTTTCTTTAGTTATTGGATTTAAATAGCATTTTCCTATGAAACATCTCCTTGAAATTATAAAAAGTCTACGATTCCACAAACCTTATGTTTATTACTCTATGGCATACGGCCTCTCAACACTGATCGTTCCCCTTGGTGTGCAGTTCTTGGTAAATAATTTGGCACTCTCTGGTTTATGGCTAAATATTTCAGCTTTTATAATCTTTATTATTGTTGGCCTTGTTATTTCACAGATGATTAAACATTCACAATTAATACTCGTTGAATCACTCCAGAGGGAGATCTTTTGTATTGAGATTGAGCAATGGAGGAGATTTAATCGAAAGGAGTATTCACATTTCTGTTTTGAAGTTTTTGATCTCCTAAAATCTTTCTCCAAATCTTATTCAAACCTCATTGAGTTAGGGCTTGTAATCGTCTTTGGTCTCTCAACAATAGTCATGTTTCATCCAATATTCTTATCCATCGTGATCATTATTCTTTTCACGATAATGCAAATTTATAAATCATCTCCTGTCGCTCTATCCACAGCATTCAAAGAATCAGATCAGAAATATAAAGTTTTTGACATAGTCAATTCTGATAAATCAATTGAAGAGACTGATCTAAGAAACTTTTTAGAAGCAAGAAACGCTCACTTTAACGTAGTTCAAAGAAACTCGTTTAAAATTTCAGCTTGTATCGTGATTTCTCAGGCAATACTTCTTGCTTTAGGTTCTTATCTTATAAAAATCAATCAACTTTCTGTTGGCCAATTAGTTTCTGCTGAAATCATTATCTCAGGAATCTTTATACCTCTCTCTAAGCTTCCTCAAACTTTGGAAGCCGTTTATGACTATGAAACAAGTAAATACAAAATTTCAAAAGCTGTTGGAGGCTTAAGTGCATGAACTAGAAGATCTAATCATCCCTCGATTGCCTTTTAGTCCAACAAGAAGCAATACACTCAAAGCTGTCCTTCTAGCTTTTGTAATTGTTATGTTTTGTCCGTGGATTGCTTTTACTGTCGGCAATGGCCAGATAACTGCTATAAATCCCAACGAGAGGGTGCAGACCATAACTGCACCATTGGGGGGATTCATAAAAACTTGGTATGTTAAGGAAGGTGATCTTGTTAATGAGGGGCAGCTTATTGCTGATCTGATTGATAATGATCCCTCTCTGTTAGATAGACTTGAAAAGGAGAGAAATGCAGCAAAGGCTGGGCTTGCATCTGCCGAATTGATGATGGATACGGCAAAAATAGATCTTGAGCGGCAGAAGAAACTTTTTGAACAGGGACTTTCTTCTCGAAAAGATTACGAAAAAGCTAAAATTGAATACTCTAAGCTCTCTGTAGAGCACTCAAAAACTTTGGCCACTCTTACAAAGTCTGAAACTCAACTTTCTCGCCAGTCAACTCAGAGGATTGTAGCCCCAAGGCATGGAACTATCACAAGAATAATTCCTGGTGAAAGAGGAATGCTTATTAAAGCAGGGAACCCAATCGCCATATTTGCTCCCGATGTGAAAACTCCTGCTGTGGAATTATGGGTTGATGGTAATGATGCATCAATGCTTAGGTCTGGTCAGCATGCAGAACTTCAATTTGAGGGGTGGCCAGCAATTCAAATTGCTGGTTGGCCTTCAGTCGCCATTGGAACCTTTAAGGGCAAAGTACATCTGATTGATCAGGCAAGCTCCTATGATGGTAAGTTTAGAGTTTTACTTGTTCCAGCTTCAGTGTGGCCAAGCCAAAAAATCCTGAGACTTGGTGTTCATGCTAAGGGATATATAAAGTTGGGAGATTCTTTTGTCTTTAGAGAGGTCTGGAGACAACTGAATGGATTTCCTCCTGTCCTTGAACCTATTCAAGATGAACTGAATAAGATGCTATCATCGAAAGACTCTGGCAAAGATGATGAGGCAGAGAAGAAAAAATGAAGTTTTTTTTATTGTTAATTCTTTTCTCAAGTCAGATTTTTGCCCTCACAGAAAAGGATTTAGTGCGATCAGTTCTTACGAATTTTCCACTCATTCAAGAAGCTGAGTTAAAGGCCGAGGCTGCAAAAGGGGAGCTAACTTCTGCAGAAGGAGCTTTTGATCACAAACTCATTTTTAAATCTAGAAATCGTGTAGAAGACAAATATGACAATCAATATTTGGAAACGACTCTAGAGAGGCAGACAGCTTTTGGAGGAGCAAGTTTAGTGGCTGGGCACCGACAAGGCCTAGGCCATTTTCCGGCTTACGATGGTAAATTTAGAACTTCGGGAGCAGGAGAAATTTTTGCTGGCCTATCCTTACCGATTTTAAGAAACCTGAAGACTGATGAATTTCGAACAAATTTAAAAATAAAAGAGTTAGAAAAAAAACAAGCCGATTTGGGAGTCGTCTTAAAAAAGATGATCTACCTGCACAAGGCTCTCACTCTATACTATAAATGGATTCTTGAGACTCAGAAGCTCAAAATTAATAAAAGTATCTTTGAGTTGGCAAAAAAACGTCAGGACATGATTGAAAGGAAGTACAAGGCCGGAGATATCGAGAGAATTAAAGTTACTGATAATCAAAGAGCAATTGATAAACGCAGCGGTGATATTGTAAAAAACGAGATTGAGTTAAATAAAATCCGTGCAGAGCTTTCCATTTACCTAAGGGACGAAAGTGGAGCTTCGATCTCTATTCCCCTCGAATCTAATCCAGAATTTATTCTTAAAAAGAATGAACAATCTTTATCTTCAACTGATATATCGTTAAATCCTCAGGTTAAAATCCTTGATTTGGAAAGAGATAAATTAAAGCTTGAATCGATTTTTTTTGATCAATCAAAGCTTCCTGGCTTAAACATCGAGCTTCTTGGTTCAAAAGAACTGTCTCAAAATCAGCCATATGATCCTAATACCCTTCAAGTTGCAGTAAAGTTTGATTTTCCAATTGAAAATAGAAAAGCAGAAGGTAAGAGCGTTGCTTACAATTATAAAGTTTTGGCAGTCGAAAAAAATAAACAATTTCTGGAGTCTGAACTCGTCCAGCAGCTTAGTTTTTTCATACGAGCGAGTACAGATTCAAAAATGCGCTGGGAGATTACCTCGAAGGAATTTGAGGGATCAAAAATTATGGCCGAGGCTGAAAAGAAGCGTTGGATTCAAGGGGCTTCTGATCTTTTTTTGGTAAATTTACGAGAGCAGGATGTCGCAGATGTGGAGATACGTAGATGGACTGCCCTCTATGACTATCACCAATACCATTTAGATGCTCGACTTTTTTCTGGGAAAATCCTCAAGGAATAATCATAACTTTTTTGGGTATAAATAGGCGTGTTCAAAGTGATGGGACTTCATTTGTTTTTTTCTTTTTATGATTTTTTGGATTATAAATCATAAATTTCATTCCTACACTATTGCCCATGAAGCCTAAATTATATTTTTGAGTCCCATCCATAAAACCATGGTTTTGCTTGTAAAAACTTAATTTGTTTTCATAGAATACGCCAAAACGTTCTTTGGGAGTGTTGAACTCAATTCTGTTAGTTAAGCTACCACCAAATCCTTGAATCCTATGAGCGTCAGTATAGCCATCGAACTCCCACCATTCGTTTTCTTTTATCATCACTGAAACGTTTTCTCCAACCATTACCCCACCGGCAACGCTTGGGACATAAGTCAGGGATCCTAGTTTTGAATCGAATAGGGTAAATCTATGGCCATAACCCAGCTCAAAAGTCATTTGTTTATGACTATTACGATTGGTAACAAGTTCACTCTCTCCAGGAGTCTGATTATAGCCATCAAATGGTTTATTGATGTCTTGGAAGCCATCCACGCTGATGCCATCAATTGTGCCCTTCATGTATTTAAACTGGTTATCTGCTTGGAGAAATTTAGGATGAAATGCGGAAATGAAAAATTCGTTCCCGTCTTTTTCGATGCTTGCCACAAATGTGTTTGTAGGTTCATCAATCATTTGAAATGGATTATGGCCCTCTTCTTTCCAGGTCTCGGGATTAAAAAATTCTCTGGAGCTTCTTTCGGCCCAGGAATAGTCCTTAATTTCTACATTATATCTTGATGACTGAAAGGTAATGTCTGAGTTGAAATATGTAGTGTAAGAATGGCTGGCATAAAAGCGTACTTTCCATTTATCTTCTACTTTTGGAAGAGGAAAGTTTTCTTGGCCTTTATTATCAAAACATAGAGTTGGATCCAAGTTGAAGCCTTGCTCAGTATTCTTAAGCATATCCCTTACAAGATGCTCTGATTCTTTTTGCATGTATTGCTCACAAAAGCCGGAATCAATTACAATAATTGGACTTTCTATAGGCTTATCCATGCATATGGAGAGAAGATCTATAGGCTTCATTCCTTGATCTTGGGAGATGGCGATTAAAGGTAGAAAAATCAAAAAAAGAATTTTCATATCTTTCTTATCGGACATATTTGGAAAAGATAAAATATTATAATTATTATCAAACCTCAAAGGTTTCAGAAGGTTAGAGAATGGTGCCGGCTGAAAAAAATTCAAACCAACTTTACTCAAATTTTTTATTAAAGTACCTTGTGGCCCACAAAGTTCCATTTCGAACTTAAGGGAGTCAAAATGAAAAAGAGTCTTTTATCTTTAGCTATGATTTCGATGTTTTATTTATCAACTAATATTGCGAATGCAGGCGTTGGATTAACGTCTAGAGCTGTGAAAAATCTGGCCGATGGAAATGTCCTTGCGAGTGCTATTGGGGGAGGACTGGGAGCAGCTTCAATAGTTCATGGAGTTAGGCTAGTTCAATCTGGTAGAGTAGGCTGGGGAGTATTCTTTCTTGTACTAGCTGAAAACGATGTCATTTCCTCTGATGACGTTCAGGCACTTGAAGGGCTTGATGTTTCCTCAAAGGAAGCCTTCCTGGAAATTATCTCAAGTGATGAAAGTGAAGAGGCAAAAGCTGAAATGCTGGCCGCACTGTTTGAATAAAAGTTCTTAACCTATCGGGTGAGTATTCACCCGATAGAATTCAATAATTTCTGTCACTTAGCCCATCGTCAACTTCTTGTACAGACAAGTACAATTTTCAGTACTTAATCCACGCTTGGTAATCTTACTTTAAAATCTGCTTAATGAAACTAATCAGACAGTTGGGACATCTTGCTCTAAGTTGTATTTGCCTCTTTATGGCAATCAATTTTGCCTATTCCCAAGAAGAAGAGGACTCCAATAGTTACTATCAAGTCTCAAATCTTTACCACGAGAGAGCCTCTAAATTTTCTTGCGAATTTATTCAGACGGCAGTCGATAGGATAAAATCAAAGAGTGATAAACAAGTTAGTGAAGAAATTTTAACAGAGCTCAAAAATTTAAAATTAATTAAGAATCAATCATCTGATAACTCACTTGTTAAGGAAATTGAGACAATTTCGGACCAGTTAAAGGCGATTGCAATTTCAGAGACTCCAAGAAGTACGTTAAAATCAAATTTAGAAAAGATTTGCGTAGAATCACTTGGGCCTCTAAATAGTGTTGCAAGGGCCGGTGCTCTTGCAAATTCTGCAACATTAAACTTTATAAGTTTTCCATTTACGAGTTTTGTGCTTTTTTGGAGAGGACTATTTTCCAGAGAGAAAAGTGAATTAGGTAAACGAAGCGATTTTATCTATAGAGCTTTTGGGCCAAACACGAACCTCCCGACTTATATCTTAGGTGTTATGGGAGCATCAGCGACCCAAGTGGCCCTTAATACCAATCCCGCTTTTATTGCCTTTAATATTTCCGCAACAATTGAAATGATTACTAATTATCGATGCTATCACGTCTCTGAAGAGAATCCTGAGCAGGTAGAGTTTTGTCGAACCTATGATGAGTTGAAAGGTTTTTTTCACCGAGGTCATGAGAGGACTTTTAAGCTTGGACACAACTTACAAAAATGGATTGATAAGAAAATAATTGAGAAGAGAGAAAATTTTTCAAATGAAACTTTTTGCTCTTACAGTAAAAAAAAGCAGGTCAAAATTGCTAAAAGAGTCTTGCTGCGACATAATGAATTCTTAGAAGATGAGCGAATCGAAAGTGCTCATATCCTTCTTCCTGTACAAAAAAATAATTGTACGAAAATATTGATTTATTCCAAAGATGATCTTTTGCGTGATGATCTTAAACTCCTTGAGGGTATTGAAGTTATTCATCAGAAAAAAGATGTTTTCCCGTCAAAGTACTATTTTAGAAGTGATGAATTAAGTGAAATGCCATTTGAGCAATCGCTTTGCTATGAAGCTGAGACGGCCTATTATTCTCAATTCCTTGAAGGTCGTTTTGAGTATACTAATGAATTATTAAAATCATCTCTGGCGCCATCTATGCTTGCAAAGCCTGAGTTTACTAAAGTTATTCAAGATGACCTGCTAATTCGCAGTGGCAAAATAAATGATCTTAGAAATATCATTTTTTCAATTGGACCTAGTGAGATTGAGTCTGATTTATCTGAAGAATTACTTGTCGAGCAAAAAGAAATATCAAGAAGGGTAAAAGCCGATTTTAAAAAGATTATTGAATCTAAGAGTTTTGATTCCTGTAAACAGACGATTGTAAGAAGATCATTAAATCTTGAAATGTTCAAAAAGGATATGTTGAGATTGAATGAGATTTCGCAAGACAAATCCATAAAGAAAAAAACAGAATTTGATATCATTCAAAAGCTTTTTAAAAAAGAGCGCCGAAAATTAAAACTTAACTGGGAGCTAATAAAGTCCAATGATCTGAAAACATTGATAGCAACGCTGAAGTCAATAGACGTGGCAAATATTATTATTGTTGCGCATGGGAAGTCTTCAGGACATCTGGTTGATAATTTAGAGCAAGAGCTACCAAGAGAAGCTTTTACTAATATCTCACCGTCTATTTTATCTTTAAACTTCTATTCTTGTTTTAGCAGAAAACTGATTGATCTTTATGACTTAAAGAAAAAGTTTGGTCTCGGGCAAAGTTTTTATAAAATTAGATATCTTTCAAATGTCTCAGAAAATGACTTTATGGGTGAGGAGAATCTTGCTCCTCTAAATGCCTTCGGTCAGTATCTTAATCATCTTGATTCTTATCTCACTAAATCAATGAGGGGTGCAGAGCTATTGCATGCAAGTTTTGAGACTGAATTTTCAAATTATATTGAGCCAAAACAATGTTTTATTGATTTGAATGAATTGAAAGTATCAAATGGCTCCTATGCTGTTTCATTAAACGAGAATCTCTTGGGTGTATTAGATAAAAAAGAGACACAGAAACAATTATACTTCCCGTGTTCATTTCTAAAAGTAGACTCTAATTCCCTGAAAATTAAGAATATTAATAATAATGGGGGGTCTTCTATTGAAAATTTAGAGGATCTCGTTATCAATATTGAGGGGAAAATTCTTAACAATAAAAATGCTGTGTTAATAAAAAACAGCTTAATTATTTTTAAGTTTTAAAAATAAAGTCGAATAATATGAACTTTATGCCTGCCGATAAAAGTACTAGAAATAAGAAAATAGTAATGAGTCTTTTGTTAAATTTATTTGTTCCAAGATAGGAACCAATAAATCCCCCTAGAGTTACAGATAGAAGCCAGTATCCTACATTCCCATCTAGCTCTTTTATTGAGCTCAGATGTCCAATGAGTCCTGCGACTGAGTTAAATAAAATAAATAAAGCTGCTATTCCTGATGCCTTTTGAATATCGGCCCAATTAGAAAGAATAAGGACTGGAGAAAGAAAAATTCCACCACCGACACCAATAAGGCCTGAAAAAAAGCCTATGAAAACTCCAATGATCCATCCTTTAAACTGGGGCATTGGCTTGATAGTCGCTGTCTTAATTTTAATAGTATTCCTTATTAAAAGCATTACTGCTGAAATAATTAAAAACAGTCCGGCGAATAGTTTAAAGTAGGTTGGACTTAGTGTGACACTGCCTCCCAAGTACGCCATAGGTACTGAGGTAAAAACGAATGTTTTAAAAATCTTTCGATCAAAATATCCCTCTCGAATGAATTTAATTGAGGCAATCAAGGCAACCATGATGTTCAAAACTAGTGATGTAGGTTTAATTGATTCTGGACTAAAAGAAAGGAGCCCCATTACCGCCAGATAGCCAGAAGCTCCAGCATGGCCAACGGTAGAATATAAAGCAGCAACCAGAAAGAATAAGAAACTTATTAAGAGAACATTTTCCATACTGCCATCCTAGCAGTTTTTTTTTTCCCCTTCTATAGGGCCTTGATGGTTCCATCTCCGGAAAGAAAGAAAGTTAAGTTATTTCTGTCCTCTTGGATAATAGTTGAAACTTCATAAGTGAGACCTAGAGTCGCCCCTGCAATTGGAAAGTCCTGAGTTCCCTTATTTGTAATTCCAACCAATTTCATACTCGCATTGAATGAATATCCCCATGCGACAGATACATACTCCGGTACTATTTGAGCATTTGTAATATAGTAGCCTTTGTTTTTATAGCTACCACCGTAGCTCATATTGATATTATAAGTGAACGTGACGACCTCCATCCCAAAACCATTTATGTAGGTGACTTTATATTTTACTGAGCGAGGGCCTTTCCATCGGCTTAGATTTATGGGAGAGATTTCCTTGCCACGAGTCTCACTGTAGGGGAGCACCGATATTGGAGAATAGTCCGTTCTTACGACTGGTTTACCAGCTTCAATGATCTGATAAATTTCTTTTCCAAAAGCGATGATCTCTCTTCCAATGGCAATGACTTCACCAACACCATTTGAACTTTTTCTGCCAGTTAATGAAACCGCCTCTGGCTGAATAATACCCTCTGAGTCTTCAATTTTTTCTAAGGTTACTTCACGAATTTCATAATAGGGGTCTTGGTAAGGATTATAATGATTGGCAGAAGCAATAAAAGAAATGAGTACTGCAGACAAAAAAATCATAAACTTTTTCATACGGGTTTCTCCCTCGTTGTTGATGACCTAGACGCTAAGTACATTGGGGCTCAATCATTGGCAAAAGTAGCTTACTAAAATAGTCTTTCTTAAGTGTTAAGATTTGTAAGATCAAAACTGTCGGCTATCTAATTGTCTGAATTTCCTCAATATTTTTAGTCAAGTTTCACCCTCTTGTTGTCTTAATGTATTTCTACGAAGAGACCGATATTACTTATGTGAGACTTTGGATATTCCTGTTCTCAATTCTTCTTCTGTTTGCCTCCTGTCAGGGGGATGATAAAGCTTTGTCTGATAAACTAGGCATTCAAGATACAAATACCGGACCGACTTCTCCAACTGAAGTGGATTTTAGTGGTTTAAAATTATTGCGAATTGTTCAGGCGGGCCAAGGTCATCAGAGTTCTGTTGAAAACGTAAGCTTGAATGTTGGTGGAAGTTTAAATATTAAAGCTGCTCTTTATGATCTATCAGGAAATTATCTTACGGATGCTCCTGCGAACTTTACACTTACAAATTCACTATTTTCTATGGGGGATCTTGTTGTTTCAGGAGATCAATTCTCTGCTGCTTTTAATCCGAGTGAAGCAGGGTCAGTAATTATAAATGCAACTTATGCTGGATCCCAGGCCAATGTCATTTCACCCAACGATTCGACTGGAATTATAACTGTTGCAAATAATCAGTTACCAAGCTCCCTGCAGCTCATTTCAGGAAATAATCAGTCGGCGATTGTGTCTACCAACCTTACAGATTATCTCCTCGTGAGGGTTCTTGATTTGGATAATGATCCAATTCCCGGAGTGCAAGTTAATTTCTCTGTGACTTTAGGAAGTGGCGCAATTCAAGGATCTAGCTCTGTAGTTACTGACAGCAATGGTTACGCTAGCGTGACGGCCAAATTGGGTTCACAGGTTGGTACGAATAATAACAAGTATTGCGCCAGCATTGTTGGTTATCCATCATTGAGTGCAGAGTTTCAGGCTTCAGGATTTACCCAGCTCATGGATTTTAAAGTTCTAAGAATTTTGAAGGCCGGAGTTGGTAATCAAGAAATGATGGAGACCTCTAGCTTGATTGTTGGAGAATCAGTTCAGATGAAAGCAGCTCTCTTTGATCTGGCGGGGAATTATTTGGAAGATGCCCCGGCGTTATTTACGTTTTCAAACTCAAATTTTCCTAATTCAAATTTAGTTACGAGTAATAATAATATCAACTTAACTTTTACCCCGAGTGCATCCGGAACAGTCATTATTAATGCTGTCTATGCAGGTAGTGACGGCAATGTGATTTCTCCTACAGACTCAACAGGACTTTTCACAGTAACAAACCCACAAGTTCCAACTTCTATTCTGATCAGTTCAGGTGATAATCAATCGGCCGTGGTTAATACGAATTTGAATGACCCTTTAAGAGTTCAAGTCCTGGATGCTGCTGCAAATCCGATTGCTGGTGTGAGTGTCAATTTCGAAGTCACCCTAGGGTCTGGTATAATTCAAGGAATAAGTACTGTCATTACTGATTCTCAGGGATATGCAAGTGTGACAGCAAAAGTTGGCTCCGAGATAGGTACGAATGCACATAAGTTTAAAGCAAAACTTGTTACAAATAATTCCATAAATACTGAATTTAAAGCATCCGCTGTGGCTCAATTTCTAAGTTTTAAAGTTTTGAAAATTGTTGCCTCGGGAGCAGGTTCTCAGAGTGCAGTAGAAAATGTTTCTTTACTTATGAATAATGCCGTAAGTATGAAAGCAGCTCTCTTTGATCTTTCGGGAAATTATTTGGAAGATGCCCCGGCGTTATTTACGTTTTCTAACTCAAATTTTCCAAATTCAAATTTAGTCACAAGTAATAATAATATCAACTTAACTTTTACTCCTAGTGCATCCGGTACAGTAATTATAAATGCTGTCTATTCAGG
>CANHJD010000053.1 GCA_947461145.1 Bacteriovoracaceae bacterium | reverse complement strand
GTTGAATGGTTAAGAGTTTCAGGGGTGTCCTGAGGAGTTTGGTAGAATTTTGGGTTAAAATCATCCTCATGATTTTGACTAAAAGTCGCCCCTAAAAAGCCATTTTCCCAGAACCGAATATTGTCAGAGAGTTCAAATCCTGTGGGACGTGGAAGAAAAGTAATACGATTATTTATTCGACTTCCATGATTCGTCAGGGCCTGAACGAAACCTTCATCTTGAGGGCGATAATAGACACACATATTTCCCGTTTTTTTTGTTTTATCAAAAAAAGTAGTGTCTTGTCCTAGCATTTCAAGATTTATAAAACCCATCACAGTTTTACCACTTGCCTTTAATTCCCGGGCAAAACGATGAGAGCCTAAAAAACCTATTCCCTGCCAATCTAAAAGAACCACCTGAACTGTGTATTTAAGATCTATCTGAGAAATGAGCTTTATTAAACTCAAAGCTACCGAGACACCTGTGGCATTATAATTTGCCCCAGGCATTGATTTTTGTTCTGTGATTAAAAGTGTTTCTGGATCATGTGAAATGGTATCATAGTGGGCCGAGACTACGAGAACCTTACTCGGATCTGCACCAGTTTTTTCCCAAACAATATTTGATCCTTTGGCAGACTTCAGACGTTGCGCAGTTTGCTTCATATACATCGTGAATTTTAACCACTTGAGGTACTCAGCAGAGGAAGGATCTAATTTACCCTCAACTTTTTGATCAAAATCATTTTGATAAAATCTCTCAGCTTCAGAGACATCGGGCTCAAATTCATCAACTATTAGCTTGCCTGCATTTTTTTGGTCATAGGACTTAATAGTTTGAAGGATAAAATCTCGCGCCTGATCATGGCCTGGCATCCCCACCATTCTTGATGGTGCGCTTGCCTTAACAAAATTCATTAGCAGAGAGAGCAAATCTTTTTGAGATATTTTATCAACCTCATATTTTAACTGAACATGTGATGAAGGCGCTTTGCCATATGAATGAAAGGAAAAACTAAAAATTACGGCTATAATCAACTTTAACAATTTGACTTCCTTCTTCCTGGGCCGGAGGTTCTGCAATATATCTTGCTTTTCCAGTGAAAAGGAGCTTCGCTCCCTTCCCTTTCTTTTTAAAAATACTCACAATAGCGCCCTCAAGAACAAAGGCCGGAGCCTCTAATTCAATGACAGCACTAGAAAAATTTTTCGGATAAATAAAACACTCTATAAAATCTGATTCATGAATTTTAATGACCGCTTTAAAAGGCTCCATCCAAGAAGTCTCAGCAGATATAATACATTCATTTAAAAATAATTTATTACGAATAAAGTAATCTTCTCTCGCTATTTCCAAACGTCTTTCTTTAAAAAAAGCTTTACGAAATTTCCAGTCTTCACTCCCTTTTGTGCCAGGAAGGGTTATAGATTGCCCAAAGGAGTAATGAAAAATCCCCTGATGCTCACCGAATTCTGCTTGCTCAGGACCAATAATTTCACCTGGCTGGCGGTACTTTTCTGGAATATTGGATTCAAGATATTCTTGTGTCGATTTATCCGAATCAAAGCACTTTATTCCTTTTAATTTCTTTAGATTTTGTTGCACTCCAAAATTTTCTGCCAATTTATTAATTTCATTCTGGTGAAGGTCTGAAAGAGGAAGCATGAGTTTATTAAGAATTTCAACAGGAAGCCTTGATAAGAGTGAAGATTGATCACTTGCTTCATCGTTTGAAGAATGAACGTAGGCAGTACCATGAGCTTCATGCTTAAATATTTTACCCATATGACCTGTGGCAAGACTCTGGGCCTCAAGTTCAATTGTCTTCTGAAAAAGAAGTTTCATTCTCAATTCGTGGCAATTCCAACAGGGGCTGGAAAAAACTCCTGTCATCTTAGATCCAACCCAATTGCCCACAACCACTTCTTTAAAGTCATCAGAAGACTTAATAATCAAATGTGGAATACCTAATTGATGACAAAAATCACGTATGCTCTCTAGATCAGTCTGCTTTAAAAAACAGGACAGGGAGCTCGAGGGGTCACCTTTAAAATCGTCCCAGTTTACGGCCACAGTGACGGCTATCAGATCATATTTCTGGATCTTTAAAAGATAGGCAGTGACATAGGAATTGAGACCACCACCAAGGGCAATTACAACCTTCTTTCTCCGACCGTCTTTGTCGGGCGTGTAAGTTTCCTGCAACTTTTGCTTCATATCCATCATCTTATTATAGGCATTTTTTTTAAAATGGGGAATTTCTTAAGGAGTTTCCTAAGTGCGTCCGATGAGCTTAAAGATGAAAAGAATACCTCAGGCAGGTTATTACCTATTCCAAAAACAGCATGGTCCTAGCATTGCCCTTAAGGACATGTTGCAATTCGTACGTACCCAGGCCCCTGGAAAAGGTTTGCAATTCGCTCATGTTGAAAGTGAAACATCTCTCATGCCACACTTGTCTCTCTGGGAAAATATTCATGTGGTGAGCGGTGGCAGCAGCTGGAGTGACCTTGTATTAACCCAAGAAACTGAGCTACGGCCGTTGTTCCAATTGATAGCAAATCCTGACATACGTAGTAAGGATGCAAGTCCTTGGGAGCGCCTAATAGTTAGTCTGATTAAAGCAACCCTTATGAATGCACAACATGTGATGGTAGAGATCGAAGAAACGCACTTAAGTGCACTTAATATGCTTAACTTTAAAAAGATGCTCACTCTTCTCTGCGAAAAAACAAATGTTTATATCTCCACTACGAATACAGACCCGTGGCTAGATTCTGCGCATAGTTTGATCAAAAGAAATGGTTATGAATTTATTGTCGAAACGATAGATCAAGAAAAAATCAAAACTCTTAAATCTGCTTGAATTTTACTGAACAATTTATTTTGATCGCCGTGGTAGTAAACTTGTTCATGGGCTTTACTCTAATTTGAAGAGTGAGATCATTAATTTTTAAGTCAACTGAAGATGTTTGTGTAAAGGGAAGAATTTCAACTTCTTCTAGAAAATTTCTAATATCCTTAAAAGAATGAATCTGTATTTCAGCAGTTCCTTTTGTTTTAAATTCATGAAAACAAACTAACTGAAGAATATCTGTTGAGCTAAAGCCCATGAGTGAAGAGAGAGCAGATGAAAACTTCTGCAGGCTCACACTTTTAGCATGAATTAAAATTTCAAAAATCTGTGCCGCAATTCTTGCATAGAATTTTTTCAGAATCCCCCTCTCCTCAATTGATAACTCTCCGGGGAGTTCCGACTTCCCACTTTTAACCCAAAGTGAGAAATTTCCGTTAAATTCAAGATCATTCATTGCATGAAGTTCATGGGCCATACGAATGAACTCTCTATCTACAAAATGATTAAAACTTGCCTGAAACGAAGAATCAAGAAATGGAAAATAATGATCAAAAAAACTTTTTATGCCACCACTTTTGGTATTAACAAAAGAATTTTTTTTATTAAGTTTAAGACTTAGCGGGAGTGCTCCCTTTTGAGTCTCAATTATAAGATCAGCTTCAAAAATCTCCTTTTCATTTGAAGAATCAGCAAACTTCCCTTTAAGGATTGCATTTGAAGGAAGTTCACCCAAATAGTTAATCAAGGCCTTTGACGATTGATTGGCAACCTCACTAAGAAAGGGATGCATCTCTGGATAAAACTGCCTGACCATACGATCTTGCTGGGATAGTACATTCAGATAATTGGCATCAAGACTCTGGAGAAAATCTAGTTCATGACCTGCAAGTCGGCATAACTCCCTGCCCACGAGGTACTCAAATAGGGAGCCTTTGACTTCATTAAAGAGAGCTTCTTTTTTTGTTTGATCCTGGGACATAATTTATTTTGCCCAGTAAGCTTCCTCAAGGCCATCTTCTTTTTCAGGCAATCCTCTCAAAAGTCTTGGAGAATTCTGACTAAGAACTTCAAAAGAAACCCGATTCGCATACTTACTGATTTGAGAAATAGAAGAGTAAGTCAAAAATCTAGCCGTATGCTTTGGAGAATTTGGAACCTTAAGTCGATGGTATAGATTGGCGGACAGGTCGTGTAGAACGGCGGCAAGAGCAGCATCACCTGCTCCGTTTGTATTTTTAATTCTGAGAGGTCCACCCCTAAATGGATTGATGTGAGTATACACTTTGACTGGCTCGGCACAGTCTTTTCTCATCATCGCTCTTGAGTACTCAAACTTATTATATTCAACAATTGATTTCGTATGAAGCGACTCTTTTGTTGCTCGTGCAGCATCTGAATCGGTAAGAGCACCTATATAGAGACCTCTTGCTCCAACTGTGAGCAATACCATATCGCAGATATCAAGAACTTTCTCTGCCGCAAGAAGTGGATCCTCTATACCTGTCAAACAAAGACCCTCAGCTTCATTCATCGCCAAAACAGAAACATATTTAGGAATAAATTCTAGAAGCATCTCTTTCTTTTCTTCCACTAGCCCACTTGTCCCAAGCGAAAGAACAACCGGCACATTCGCCGCTTTGGCAATTTCGATCGCGCGCATAGTGGATTTTGCCAGAGGAGCATTTGGATCTCTTAAAGTATAGGCAGAGACTAAAAGAGCAGCAGATTTTTCAATAATCTCAGCGGGGATATACTCAACACTCAGATCATTCATGCAGCCTTTAGAGATTGCGAATGTCCTCTCCCCATCAGGACTAACAAAACAAAGCGCCCTCCCCATTGGACGTGGGCAAGGCTGAAGATAGCTGAGGTTAACTTTTGAGCTGGTATTACAGATATATTTAAAAGCGTAATCACCAACTTCGATATTTTTATTAATGGTGCCAAGGGCAACTGAAGGACAATCAGACAGAATAGAAAAATTATGAAGAGTATTGCCAACAGCACCACCAGGAAACTCTCCAATAACATGACCCAGTTTTTTTTGTTCACGATAAATAGTTTCGGCCAATTCATCATCAATGACAAAGGATTCGCCTTTTTTAAAACTATATTCTGAAAGAAATTCATCCTGAATAGGAATTTCAATATCCACAAGAAGTTGATCAATACCAACGACGTAAACATTTCCAGGTCGATTAATTTCCCCGTCAAATGAGCTACGTTGCTTATCTTCAACAGGGAAGTAATGTTTTGTATTGCGCCGGCCAGGGAACTTCATACTAAATGACCTCGTTTTAAGAATGGATTCTTATAGCTTAAGACAGACAAATATGAAAGAGATCCATGGACGCAAAGAGCCCCTTTGTGGTAAAATTTTCACATGTTTAAGCTTGATCATCCCCAGAAAAATCCGTTATTTGACTATTATGCCCCCTTAGGAAAGACCTATAGAGGCATTTTATCTATCCCCCATTCCGGCGAAACCATTCCCCATGAGTTTGAAAAATATCTTAGCGGAGATGAGGATGCTTATAAACAGGACGTGGATTTTAAGGTAAATGAACTTGTTGATATTCGAAAACTCCAAGAGGCGGGTATCGCAGTCCTGGTTGCTCATGTTCACCGTGTTTGTGTAGACCTAAACAGGGCAGAGAATAACTGTATTCTTTTCTGGAAGGAAAATACCCAAGGGAAAAAACTCGTTATTGTGGAGCCAGAGGCGAGTGAGATCCAACACTTTATAGAAGTTTATCATCGCTCTTATTTTGAAATCCTTAAAGCGGCTCTTCAGGACTTAGAAAAAAAGAAATCAGGCCCTGTTTCCATGGTTGATCTTCACAGCATGCCTTCGTCCCCTACCGCCTATCATATGAAACAAAATCCTAACCAAAAAACTCACCGTCCGGATTTTTGCGTCAGCGATAGAAAAGGGAAAACTTGCTCACCAGAATTTATTAAGTTTTTTACGCAGGAGTTAGAGACGAGTGGTTATGAATCAACGATGAATGATCCTTACGTTGGCGGTTACGTTACGGAATACGTTGATCAATTTAGAACAAATAATATCCAAATTGAAATCAAGCGCGGAATCTACATGGACGAAATAACTAAGACTTTGAAACCCTCAGAGGTAGCGAAACTAAAACCAAAACTTACAGACATACTCATTAAAGGATTTGAACGATTTGATAGTTAGTGAATTATCATTTCCTCATTTTCTTTGATCTTATTTTCTTTTGCCTTTTTAAGAAACTCATTTATCTTCTCATCAGGAGCTAGCTCGGGAGTCACTGGTACTACAACTTTTGAAGACTCCGCCTTTCTTTGTGCATCCTTCTCAGCTAATTCAATATTTCTCTGAAGAGCAATTTCAGGATCATCAGTTTCCTCTACATCTTTCCTCGAGCTAAAAGTCTTCCTATATCTTTTATAAGAATATTTATAGATAGATTTAAGCTGTTTTTTTGTATCCTTACCTCTTTCAAGATAATAAATCATTTCTTTGAGCCACTCTATATTATCCGTGTCTTGTGACCAGGCCGCAAATAAGTACAACAACCCTTCTTGGTCAACCTGACGGGCAAAGTTTAATTGCTTAAATTCTGTATAGAGAATTCTACCAATCGATTCATCTTGTTGAGTGAACGAAATGCTATTGAGAAATTTCGCTCTTAACTTTAGAGATTCAGGCTCATTTCTTTCCGTCTTTAAAACATAGGAAAAAATATTCCCGGCTTCGAAAATCATTACAAGCTCAACGATATAATCCTTATCCTTTGTGACAAGCTCCACCATTGCCTGCTTACCATTTTGAATGAGACCATAGCGAATCGCCTGAGCAGGTAAAAGTTTTGAGCGAAGATGCAAGATATAGAGATCATAGATCATTTCATCTAAACTTTTCTTTCTTACTTCAATCTTGTGGGAGAAAACATCTCTCCATACGTTATCAAGACTTTTTTTCCTTATTCTATTTCTAAAATAAGGGAGTTTAAATAATTCCTGCCCTTGTGAATGATCGTTATAAATTTTATTAGGCAATTGAAAAACCTGAGAAATCTCTCTGCCCTTTGGGTTTAAAAATGATATTCCAACATGAGGGACAGAGGTTTTTGATGTCATTTCGATAATGGGCACAGTCTGAAACAAAGGATGCCTTGTAGGAAGCGAAATAAGGGTGTTGCGGATGGGAAACTCTTTCCAGAGCTGAACATAATCCTCTTGATAGGAAGGAATCTCTTCAAGACCAGTAGGTGCAAGAAAAAGCTCATGATAATTTGAAATCTCATAAAACTTGTCAAAGCCTCTACCGTGAATCCAGTCAGAGTATTTTTCAAATGGATAGCTCTTGAGCTTCATATAAGCTCCGCCAATAACTCCTAGAAAAATTAACAGAATGACGACTAGCCAACGCATCCTAAGCCTTTAAAACATCAAGAAAAATCATTTGGTGCTTTATCGGCATTAACAAAAAACTCATGAAAAAATTCTCTAAAGCCGAATAGGAGGATGAAATAGTCGGAGACCTTATGAAAAAAATGATATTTTCACTTTTGCTTTTGCTCCTAGTTGCCTCTTGTGACAACCCACAACGAAATCGACTCAATGGTGGGTTTTCTGCTAATGGACAGGGGCAACCAGATGGATCAACTTTAGGAGCATCCTCAAATACAAATACCAATAACCCTTGGCAGACTTCTACAACCGGCACTACAAGTAGCGGATCAACAAGTGGGTCTACAAATCAAAAACCTCCAGGTTTTGAAAACTGTGATATTTCAACAAAATATTATGCTGCTGTTGTTGGCTACATGGGAATCTGTCAGAGCACACTGGATGAAACTTCTGTCGCAATAATGTCAACCATTACAGATGGAAATAGAACGTGCTTAATCCCTACTTTTAAGGACAATACAGGAAGCTCGACGTATTTAGGTCAACCTCAGTGTTATGCTCCTCAAGAAGGAGTTTTAACGAATGGAAGACTTTATAAAACGAGATCTGCCTATGCTCACTTGCCTATAAACGGTGTCATGGTAATGAAGCAAAATTCTCTCCCGGCCTATTTTACCTGTATGGATGCTTATGTTTCATTCACACACCCTAGTTGCCCAAATGGAGCGAAGACAAATTATCAATGTGATCAAATGGCGCGCTCATTAATGGCCACAAAATGCAATGACTTCAAAGTTAGTAATCCTTACATCGATATTCGTCTTAAATAAAAATTTGAAGTTAATTAAGAATGGGTCTTGAAACTTTACCAGTACTAAATAATTTGACCAAAGCATCATCTCTTGTCACAAAAGAGATGATAGGAACAAAAATATCTTTCTCCTCCTGATCACTTAAAATAACTCCCAAGATGATTTGATGGAAAGCCTGCTCATCAGAATAATGACGGCAATAGGTCTTAACTTTTTGATCATCGTCCATGATTTCTACCGACCAATCCGGAGCAGATATAGTTGACGGGATTAGATCATCATAACGATGATAGTCCTCAAAAGGAAAATCATTTGGGCCCACATTCTGGATCAATCGTGACAAGTACTCCGACTTCTTTAGGGAAATCCACTCAACAATATCATCAGGTAAATAAAATTCATCCATAAAGGTTCCTCAAAGGTGGCAAATCCTACCCTCTCAACCATCATACCATTGAGGGGCTAAAATAGAGGAGAGAAAAAGGAGCTATATGCGTAAGATGCAGGAAGCACAAGGTTTAGATCAGTTAATCGAAGCAGGAAGCACCGGTTATCTGCCATTATTTTTTCAGGAATGGATTACTGAATCCTATTCTGACAAATCCGAAGTCAAAAGAATGTCATTTTCTAGAGCGGCGGAAACTGTTCACAAGATTTATGGCCAAATTGAAAAGCATCATTCTATTGAAAAAAAGAAAACTGCCATTCAGGCACTTCAAAATGAAGTGAGAAAAGACTTTGTTCTCTCCTTCATGAAGATGGTAGAATATAGAACATTAGACAAGATGAAGGAACTTCACTAATTGAATAGATTCTTTTTTCTCTCTCTATTCACTCTACTCGCTCCTCTCAGCTCATATGCTGAGTATCGCGCTTATCAGTATATGGTAAAAACATTTGACCCCTATGCTGTTGCCACAAATGCTAACGCCCAATATATTGTCTCAACTCTTAACCCTCAAATGTTTAAAAGCTACCATGGGGGAAATTATGTTTCTGTGGATTTACTAAGAACTTGGATTTGTCCCGGATATACAGGACAAAGAAAACAAGTCTGTGACCATCCTTATGACAAGGAAGAAAAGCTATGAGCATCAATGATTTAGAAAAAATTGGGGCTCAACAAATAGCTATCGTAAAGCAGAGGCAGAATAGAGATATTGCTAAACTTCAAGATAGTCACGAAGCAGTTAAATCAGAACTTAGAAAGACTCACTCAGATGAAATCATAGACCTTCAGGATGAAAACTCAAGGCAACTGGCTACAGAACATGAAAAGAAAGAAAAAGTTTTAGGCCAAATGAAAAATCAAATTGATGAAACAAAAAAAATGACTGATAAGTATATTTCGGAACTTAAAGGCTACACATCAAAAGTAAAAAGAAATGAGCAAGAGAAATTAACCGAAGATCGTGAAACTATCCGCGCCAATAATGAACAATTCTTAGAAGAACAAAACTATCGTTTTTCAGAACAACAGAAAAAAGTAGTAGAAGATCATCAGAATATTTTAAGTGAATTGAATGAAAATAAGCATGAGCAAATTGCTAATTCTCAGGCACACTTTCAGAATAAACTAAATAACCAGAGTGATGAATTCAATCGTCGTTTCACAAACGATTCAAATCGTTACAGACGGATGAAGGATGACCAAGACTCTGACTTTTCCAATGAGAGAATAAACAGCAATTTGCGCCAACAGATTGAGATGTCAAAAAGAACTAATGCCTATAATGAATCTCTGGAAGTAAGAGAAAAGCAATTCAAGAAGGCGTTCGGCGAGCAAAATATTACTTTTGAGAAGACCTACGCAGACAATTTACAGGTTAGAAATGGCGAATTAAATCAGCTCGAAAAGTTAAATTTGAAGATCGAAGAGAGAATGAAAGCAGATCTCCAAGAAAAGCTTAAAACTAAAATTAAACGCTCCGATGACTCATTTTATCGGTTTACAGAGCTTGACGCAAAAATTAAAGCATTTGATGACAGAGTAGAAATATCCGTTGAGATCCCAGAGCACTCAAAATCCGATGTCCAACTAACAATTAACAACAAAGAAGCATCAATCCATTTTAATCGTCGTTATGAAGATAATCGAGTCGACGGTAACTTTAAAAATAAACTCCACAAAGTTGAGTCTTTTACTACGACAGTCCCCACTCCATTCATTCTTGATTCTAAAAGTTTAAAGTCTTCATATAATGATGGGATTATGACTTACACAATTAAAAAAGCCTAAAGTCTCATTACTCGCTGAACAATTCAAAGCCAATGTATTCAAGACGTTTAATAGGGACAAGATCCTCATTAACCTCGCGCACTTCAGCCCTAGGTGGGCCCTTAGTGCAGAACCGATGGAGATCCTTAAGGGCCTCAATATCCCCTTGGGCAATAACTTCAACTGAACCATCTGGGAGATTTCGCACTTGCCCAACAATGGGGAGTTTTTGCGTTTGAACGTAATTCACTACGCTATAGCGAAAACCAACTTTTTGAACTTTGCCTTTAATTTTTAATGTCATTTGTAGCATTCAACTATTGTGGAAAAAAGTTAAGAACTTCGCAAGCTTATTTGTTAGAATGAAGGGTATGAAACGGCCAAAATTAGTTCATTTTTCTGGGATTGAGTCTGACCAGTATATTCATATACGGGCCTCCATGTCATATTCCTCTCAGGCGCAGTTTCATTTGCTTGAAGAAATTAACCAAAATTTAAAAGAAATTGTCCCCACTAAACCTATTCAAAGTCTGGGACTTCTCTCATCCAATGAATTCAGATTGAAAGTTGTGGGTCTCTCTGCAAATGATGAAGAGACAACAATACGCAGCTATGACTCGGATAGTTTTGGAAATTTTAATTTTAAAATTCCTCAACCTGAAAAAGAAAAAGTGGCAAAGGTTAAGCTCTATGAAACTCGCTCCCATCCAGGGCTAGAGATTTTAATTGGAAGCTTTATACCAACTAAGATCAGAACACCAAAGAAAATTATTATCACTGATTTTGATAAAACCTTGGTGGACACTCGATACTCCACGATGAAAGAACTCTATCTCTCACTAAGAAACCCTGTGAGTTATTTTCCACCAGTAAGGAGCTCCATAGAGCTTATACATAATTTTACAAAGGACAATTATCAGCCCTTTGTTGTTTCGGCATCCCCACATTTTTATGAAAATGCCATCAGGGATTGGCTTTATCAAAATGAAATTTTCACAGGAGATATCTTTTTAAAAGACTATAGAAGCATCTTCTCTTTTTTTGAGGGAGACCTGTCTACAAAAGATCTGAAGTCTCAAGGGTTCTATAAGTTAAATACAATCGTCAATATTCTCCTTATGACTGGTATTCCAGATGAGCTTATTCTCGTGGGGGATGGCTTTGAATCTGACACGCTAATTTATCTAACGCTTGCCTCAATCTTAATTGGACGATATGACCCGTGGACCATCTGGAACCTTGTAAAGAAAGAAGAGTCTTTTAAGCTAAATAACCAACAGCATTTCCGCTTTCTTTCTCAATTTTATCAGCTTAAAAATTTAAGTGATGCACATCCGAAAGGGAAAATTCAAATCTATATTCGCTGCAAATCTCATATGCTAGAAAATCTACAAAAAAGAACATTCAGCTTAGATTTTGCAAATAACATGAAACACCTTGTTCATTATTACGTAGGTTAAAATGAAGACAACACTTATACCACTTATAGGCGACCCAAAAGAAAATCTTTATCAACTGGGACTTAAAGAAAGAGAAAGCTATAAAATCCTTGAAGAAAAAGTATCAATCCTATTATCGACAAATAACTTTTTTCGTTTTGGTCAGGACCTCTTGCTAAAGGCGAAAGAACTTCTTAAAAAACCTGACGATACGCTTTTTGACACTTGTATTCAATCCTACGCTGACGGACTAGGAATAAACGCTTCCTCCTATAAAAGCTTGATTTCGACATTTGAACTAGCTGCACATTATGGACAAATTTATCCAGAGCTTAAGGGTTTACTGCCAGGTTGCACTTCTCTATTTGAAAAAAACTCAGACGGGTTTATCCACAATCGGCTTTTTGATTTTCCCCTAATTGATACTTTTAACCTTAATCCCAGGCTTTATTATTGGAAGATTGAAGGGAAGCCAGCTATTTTGAATTACAGTTGCGAAGGCCTTGCTCCCCTTTTTTTTCAGGCCATTCACGATGCAGGCTTCAGTGTTGCAATTCACCATAAACCTGGTAATAAATTTCACAGTGAAGGCTCATCAATTTTTAAAATTGCTTTTAATGGACTTTTCGAAGTGCCAAACATGAATGAGTTTCGACGTGATCTTCGAAAAAGAATCTCCAACACAAAATGGGGCTTCTATATGATGGATCAAAATGGATCGGTCGTTTGCTCTGACATAGATGGTCCCTCAATGAATTTTGAAACCTTTAATCTAAATGAAACCTCTCCCCTAATTTTTACTAATATACCACTTCAAAAAGGATCAGAGGGATCAGACCAGTTTCTTAAATTTTGCCAATCTCGAGAAATGTGGTTAAGGGAAAAGCTTTCCAAAAATCGAACAGGACACTCTCTTGACCTGTTAACAGATATAAAAGATCAGCGAGTTCGCAAATGGGTTCACCCTTCTTCTACACTTTCAACAGTTGGAGCGTGCCAGATTAATCTTTCTAAGGGATACATTCACGTAAAAGAAGGTGAAGGGGCGCTTACTGCAAGTGATGCTATTTTAGAATTCGGTCTACAGCAAATTGGTCTAGGTAAAATTTTTAAGAGTGCCGATGTTCCCTCCAGTTTTGAAATGTCTTGGAAACATGCCTCAAAGGCGCAAAGTTTTTATGATCAAGGAGACTGGGACAAGGCTTATCATCATCTTCAAATGGCCGAGGCTATGGCCCCACATAGTGTCTGGAGAGAGATTTTCAAGTTCTACCTAAGCGTATGGAACTTTCAGAATATTACGAATAAAAAAGAACTCGCCCTTGTTTACCGCGAGGTAAAAAAAATGAACCTTCCTGATATGATGAGAGATCAGTGGCTCTTCTTATGTATGCGCCTAGAAAAAAAACTCGATCTGGTTCTCACCGTTAAAGCCACTGAAATCTCAGAACAGTTAAGAGGAGATTTCGCCAAAGAAGTTGATGCACCTTTGGCCATTTTTAATACTTGGATGAAACTTATCTATCCACGGCTTGAAATTTTAAATATATTCTCTCCTCATCATAGATAAAAAAGGGTAAAAATAAGTTTATGGGATTACTTTACGTGTTTCCAGTCTCCCTGGAAGAAAAAGATTTTGCAGACTTAAATGAGAATAAACTCACGCTCAAAACTTATGGGCTTCCCTACATATTCTGGGGCTATGCACTTGCAGTATTGACTATAATCGTTTTTATGTTTCTTGCCATACAGGCACCTGTTCTCAAGCTTATCAAACTTGGCGACGAGACGGATGCACTTCTAGGATATGGTCTCCTGAGCTTTATAGGATTTTTGCCGATTTTCGTGTTCTCATTTTTCTTTTACGAGAAGCGAATTATTAAAACTCCTGAATCCGTTTCTCTTGAGTATCGAATTTTTGGTTTAAAAGTTTTTTCTGAGAAATTCATACCGGCCAAAGCAACCCCCTTCTCAATTGAACCCTATCTCTCTTCACCGAATATGGCCCGGATTCAAAGCTCTGAGGGAAATACTGGGTTTCAAAATAAGGGGTATTTTATCCTTTGGCTTAATACTGAAGGTGGAAAAAAGATTTCTCTTGATAGACACTCACGAAAAGCAGATTTAGTTAAGCTTGAAGAGTTGCTCAATACGAGAACCTAGAACTGATAGTTTACACCAAGACCCGCACGCTGACCGATAAATGAGGGGCTTATTTCGTCATAAGGGGAAGGAGAGGCGAATTTAGAAACCTTTGAATAATAAAAACCACCAAAGGCTTCAGCTCCCCAGTGCTTAGAAAATCGATACACCAGACCCAGGCCACTTCCCGCAGAAAAACCATAACCATTTACCCTGAAATCATTCTTAACAGCATAATTAGCAAAAGGGATTGCTAGGGCCTGAACATTAAAAATTGTCTTCAATCTACCTCGGTCAAAAATAGTTGCAGAGGCTCCAATCCCAAATTCTAAGATATTAAAAGACTCTTCAGAGGATTTCGCATTCATAGCATTAAAAAGTAAATCAATATTCCAGGATGGCGAAGCCTTGACTCCCCCTTTTATTCCAACACCAAACCAATTCACAGGATCTTTATCCTTAAGGGATCCATTCTTGCTATCTATCGAAATTTGGGAAGAGTAATTAAAAAAATAAGCTGAATAATTTGCCTGATAAGCATTTTGGGCAATCTTTAAAAATCTTTCGGCGACTAACTCATTAGAAGCAGTAGACTCCTTGGCCGTTGTGACATCAATCGAGCGAATATAAGCAACCTTGCCAGAGACAATTATGGGATATACCTGAGAACGATTTCTTGGAATCTCGCCAATAACAATTTTTTTCCCTTTACGAATATACCCGACAGGCGCACTCATCTTATCATCAGCGTAAACTAGGGCCTCTTCAGAAACAACTATCGCATTCTGTGAAGCCCATAAATTTTGGCAGATTAAAAAAAAGAGAAATGGAAGCAAACCGCTCAGAGAAAGAGGAACTATTTGAAATCTCTTGTTGTAAATTCCCTTCATGACTTTTCCGACCTTCTTAGTCTGAAAATGATAAAATGAGAGCATCTACTAAGAGTGTAAACCTGGATAAGAAAAAAGAGGAGTAAAAAACACCAAGTCCTTAATTTCTTTTCAAATAATCCGAATAGTCGATTGTAATGGGTTTAACCTCAAGGATGATTTATGAAGATGATCATGAAAATTTTATTAATACTTTCCATGGGAATTTTTCTTACTGGGTGTAATGAAAAAATTTCTCCCGCATTGGAATCAAGTAATTCATCAACGACTGTACCAACCGCTTTGGAGCCTGATGAATACTATTTCCGCGTTAAAAATAAATCAAACCAACTACTAGGATATGTGCTTCACAGAACAGGTTCAACGTTCAATCCACTAGATCCAAAGTGTGAGATTAAATCGACTTCAAAACTTAGCAATACGGCCTATTACAGTGACTCACAATCAAACCCAGCACATGATAATAAAACCTATGATATTACCTGTTTTTTTGAAGCAGAAGAGTTGTCGCTAAATTTTTCAGGCTTTGAGTTTGATATTGAAGCAAGCCCTAACACATGCGCTTATGTTGGATATACTCCTTTCTCTTTCTATGAGAATAAACCTGGAAATTCTACTACAACATACACAAAAATAACTTGTCCTGATGAAATCACTGCTTCTGGTATCACCCTCGGTAAAGGAGATGCTCTCAGTCAGGGAGCCGATTTGAGCCACGATCTTCCAGCTGCAGGCACAATCGGTTGTAATGATTATGTTGATACGGGTTTTGTTGGTACAGGATCTGGTGGAACTTATGGTAGAAAAAAGCTATCAGTAGCTGATGAGGATGAATTGTGTCGCTTTAACTATGAAGACACAAAATGTGACGAAGGTGAAATTACAATTCAGGATTGGTCCATCTCTTATACTGCTGCAACTGATACGGAGCCAGAGTCTGCCACCGCAAGTTTAGACACTAGAAAAATTAAATGTGGTGGGGATCATCTCAATTGCGTAAATGGTCCAATAAAAGAAATGACAGGTTTTACAGGTGCTGCCTTCACTCAAATCTATAATACTGAACTAAATAAAAAATTTGAGAATAGTTATAAATACGAAGGAACTTTCCCAAAAAGTAATAGAAAATATGTTAACTACCGAAAGAACTTGGCCAACCCAGAAATTGATTTTGAAGACTCAAGCTCTCTGATTGCTTTTTATGCTAGTGATTATATATTTTCATTTGGAACTAATACATCATTCCAGCCACTCGTTTTAGATCTTTATTCTCGCAACAAACTTTGGAATAAAATCACACCTATTATTTCTGCAAATGACATTTTGGATGAAACTTATGTAAATGGTTACACCGCTGAGCCTTATGCAGCAGAACCATACTTAGGATTTAACGGCCACAGAACAAACCCTTTCTATACATTTTATTGTTTTGATCAAGCGTTCGATATCAGAGCGAAAATCAGAATGATGGTTAGAGAATGGGATAGAACTTTCCCTTCAACTTCGACAACATTGACCTATTTGTCCGATGTAGGTTACGAGAATGATGCAAGACAAGACTATCCAGTAGGCTATCTCTCAGAAAATCCTGGGGATCCAGATGAGTTTAATGCATATAATGATATTATGGATTGGGATGACTACTTATTTATGACCCGGACTCCAGGAGCTATTGCCGGGACTACAGTTTGGGAACCAAAGACAGGTTGGTTTGATAGTAGTTTATTTCAAGCGTATTAAAAAAAAGCCCCTCTTACGAGGGGCTTTTTTTTTATTTTTCCATGTAATTTTTAACTTTGTACTTAGATCCCATATACCAAAAGATCAGAGCAAATAACGACATAAGAACGGCGAAAAACATAAAGTATCCAGTGGAGGCCATTGGGAACATGTTAAATTTAGCAACATAGGCAGTGATTAAGTTACCAAAGAAAACCGTTAACAACCAAATCGACATTACTGATGACTTCATCGAGCGAGGAGCTTGCGTATAAGCGAACTCAAGGCCTGTGATAGAGACCATCACTTCTGCCATTGTGATCACGAGGTATGGGAAAAACTGCCACATGACGTTCACTTTATTTTCGCCACCACCTGCGTCCATAGACATCTGAATAATCGCAACGATGAAAAACGAGGCAGCGGCAACAAACATTCCCCATGTAATACGGCGAATAGGAGTTGTTTTAAGACCCATTTTATCTAGAAGTGGATAAATACCCATAGAAAAAAGTGGAATCAGACCCATAACCATGATTGGGTTCCATGCTGAAATTTGAGAAGCCTCAAACTGCATGCCCATAAAATTAAGATCCATATTCATTGCTTGGATCACCCATGAAGAACCATGTTGATCAAAAAGGGCCCAGAATACTGAAATTGCGGCAAAAAGCTTAGCAATATCAATGACTGCTTTCGTTGCATCTACGGCTTCTTTACCATGCTCAGCTTCCGCACCATCAAGAAAAGATTGGCCATCTTTTCTATTACTTCTGTTATTGATAGCAGTGAAAAGAACGGAGAAAAAACCATGTCCATCAGACTTCGCTGGCATGACATGAACATATTGCTTACGGCCTAACCAGAAAATAAAAGTTGCGATAAACATTAGAATCCCTGGAATACCAAAAGCAACAGAAGG
>CANHJD010000052.1 GCA_947461145.1 Bacteriovoracaceae bacterium | reverse complement strand
GTAGAGAGTAATAAAAGAGTCATTTTATATCATGATAATTTAGAAGACTTTCAGTGCACTTGGGACGATGCTCGTTGGATTACTCGTCGACTAGAGAAACTTACTCGCGAGGATTGGAAAGAAATCGTTTCTTCCACGTTTATGCCAAAGGCCGTGCAACAGATTCTTCTGGAAAAGCTTATTTCTCGGAGAAATTCAGTGATGAAGCTATTTAAAATAGATGCTGAAGAATTTCCCGTCGATGGTCATTTAAATAATGGCATTGAGCTTGTTGATGGCAAACTCACTCAACAATACTGGCCTGGTTACGCTAGTCGCTTTTCCCACGGAGATCCAGAATCACCACTTTCTGATTCTGATATGAAGTCATGGATAAAATCGAGGGTTATCTCAACCGCAATGGAACTTGCGATTGGACAAATCAATCAACTGCCATACTTAGGAACGGATATCGCGGCCATCAATTCTGAAAAGTACAAAAACTTTTTCACTGCAGCACTTAATGAGTCTGTGGCCAACAATACTGCTTTGCAACTTCCTGTTAAATCTTGGGTGTTTCCGACCTTCAGAGGCAATCTTATCATGTCTCGAAATCTCGTGACTGGAACTTATCTTGGAACCGATAATCTTGTTCAGCTAGTTGACTCTGTCGGTGTCAGTCTTAGTGCAGGAATTCATGTCGGGACAATGGGTATTGGGATGAATAATGCTTTGACTGGCTCCCTGATGCCGATAAATCTTTCAGGTGGGGCAAAAGGGTCCTACGTGAGGACTTATTCTCATTTGAGGCCTGTGATAGATATTAAGCGGTCGCTAAAGTATCCATTCAAAAACATTCTTGTGCCTTTAGTGAAGGTTGATTTCGGAAGAAAACTTCATGAAGCGATTTTAACAAGTATTGATCCAAATTCTTCTGAGAATGACCGTTTTAATTCAATTGAATCGGCCCTTAGACCATTTAAAGACGCTATAAATGTTGGCGAGTCGCTAATTGTGACTGATTCGGTAACAACGGGTGCTGGTGCTGAAGCAGGGGCAAATCTATATGGAAAAATTTTAAGCACTTCGGTTGGACTCAATGCAGGCCATATTGTTATTTCTCGATTTCATGTTCACAGAAAAACGGATGATGACTTTCACATCTATAAGGACCTTGGTCACAAAGGAAGTGCAGGAGTTAGCTTTAATTTAAATTCACTTATCCCAGTATTGTCGCTTAATTTAAAAAAATCTGCTGGTCATGCCAAAATTAAATACTTTTCTTTGAACTTGAATAAAAAGAATCCTGATGTTTTTAAAAATGCTTCTGCCCTTAGAAAGGCCATTATTCATTCATCAATCTCTGAAGTTGAAGAAAATAATGTTAAACCCTATGTTTTAAAACATACTTTTAAAGAATCTGCTCCTTCTCTGAGCTTTCTTTTCTGGCAGTTAATTAAACAAAATTCTTCAACTAATTTTTCAGTTACTAATCAAGTTGGTGAGGAGCGTTTTTTTCGTCGTTATTACTTTGGTAAAACCCAGGGGCGAAATTATCAGGCCTATGTAAACGCAGTGATTAATCATTGGGTGGGGCTTCTTTTTAATAAAGATGCCAACCTTTCAGATGCGACAGGGGTTAATCCTGGTTATTCTTTTAAAGGTCAGGCGAAAACGAATTATCTTACCTTAGACGAAGAGCTTGATACTCAAGGTAATGTTATAGAGCCCTTTATTAATCTCAATCGTGTTTGGAATGGTTGGAGCATCAATAGGAAAGAAGCCGAAAAACTTCTTGAAGAAATTAGGCATGAGTATCGTTTCCCATTTTTTAATGCACCAGTATTGAATGATACAAATAAAATCTATCTTTATAACGTCGGTGTGAACATGTTCTTTTATAAAGCTGGAATTGAGCATTTGTTAGGTCTAGGTGAAAATAGAATTAAGCGTATTTTCTTGGAAAATAAAAAACAAGACTCTTTAGTGATTACACCTAATATTCCCGAAGAAGAAGTGAATGAAGATTTTGAATCGGAAATTTATAGCGATACAGGTGCAGAGAAATTCCTTCGACTTCTTAAGCGCTACCGGAAATATCTTGCAAAAGACAATGATGATAAAGCTAATAAATATCTCCTGCGTGCTCTGAGCTATATGGATAAAACTCTCTATCTTTCAGGGATCACGGCACTTATGGGTGGTGATGAAAATCTTTATGTAATTTCGAAAATCACTGGCTTCAGAGAAGGTGATGAGGATGGTGACCGTTCTCTTATTTCTAGCTCCCTAGGCCAGTTTGGTTCGCAACAGATTTTGGGACCCGTAGTTCAAGTACAAAAAAATACTCAGATGCTTGAAGGTGAGTTTTTTATTAATTGGTTAATGCAAAGGTTGATTTAATATGAAGAAATTAATTTTTGCTCTTCTTTTTCTTTCTTCAATCGCTCAGGCAGAGCGGTTTATTGTTGAAGCAGGTCATCCACTAAGCCCTTCTGAAATTAAAGTACTCTCACATTTAAAAATAGAAAAGTTCACCTCTGCAAACCACCCTTATTTCTCAAGACTTTATACCGTCACAGGGTTTCTTTCAAAAGAGGCGTTACAAAAACAGAAATGGGTAAAGAGTGTTGAAAACTCTATCGAATTAGAGAAATTCTCTCTCCTTCCGTCAGAGAATCCGCAAAGATTGGTTGAGGATGAGCTTTTCCCTTATCAGTGGTCACTTTTAAATCAAGGTCAGTCTTATGTGAGAGAGAAGGACGATATTCATAACCTTCCCCTTCAAGGAGTGGATGGCAAGGATATTGGCTGGAAAAATATGGCCGGGGACATTTCTACTAATCGTCCGATTGTTGCCGTACTTGATTCTGGGGTGGATCTTAATCATCCTGATATCAGAGAAAATCTTTGGAGGAATGAAAAAGAATGTGGAATGGATCCACTGATCGATCATGATCAAAATTTACTTCCTGGTGACTGTGAGGGGTGGAATTTTACTGAATCTCTTGAATATCCTGAAGCGAAATCGCCTCAGGATATGGATGGCCATGGGACTCACGTTGCAGGAATTATCGCTGCCTCACAAAATAGTTTTGGAATTGTAGGAGTAAATCCCCGCGCTCTCATTATGCCAATAAAAGTGATGAGAGATTCAACTTCTAATTCTGCAATCAGCGCATCTGAATCTTTTGCCCGCGGTATTATCTATGCCACTGATATGGGGGCAAACATTATTAACCTTAGTTTGGGCTGGCCTCGATCGCTAGAAACCAAGCATCTGAGGGAAGCGATTTATTATGCCATCTCAAAAAATGTAATCATTGTCGCCGCGGCCGGAAACAATAATTCTTCTGAACCACTTTTCCCATGTGCTTATGATGGCGTTATTTGCTCAACTGCATCAACCCTTGATGGTCAGTTTGCAGGTTTTTCAAACTTTGGCGGACATATTGATGCCGTTGCTCCCGGAGAAGCAATCCTTGGACTTAATCCAACAGTTTTTGAGCCAGAATACTTCTCTATCCCTGGGTATGAAGTCAAAAGTGGAACATCTCAGGCCGCTCCTATGCTGGCAGGAATGCTTTCAATTCTCAAGGCAAATGAGCCATCATTGACCCTTGATGATATCTTTGCTCGTCTCTATTCACTACCTCAGATCACTCACAAAAAGAAATTTATCCTCGGCGGAGCTGCCACAATTGATGGACTCTCTCAAAGCATAAATGTTCCAGTAGTTCGTCCAGTTTTAAAACGTGTTCGTCAGATCGTTTTCAATGGGAAAAATATTGAGACAAAACTAATTCTTCCAATACGGAATTACGGTCAGGATGCGACGGACTTAACTGTAAAGGTTGAGAGCCTTTCTTCTGGAGTCCTTTTTGAAAATACAGAAATTAAAATAGATTCTTTAAAAAAATCCGAGATTAAAGATCTCGCCTTCATCGTAAAAGTAAAAGATCTTACGGCGGAAAGTTTTATCAAAATGAAAGTGACCCTTACTTCGGGAGAGGGGAGCTTGGTTTATTATAATGAATTGCCGGTTGCGAGAGATATTAAGACGGAGTCAAGCTATAAGAGGAGTGAATTTATTTTTGCTAAAGAGAGTTTACCTTTAGGGAGTGTTGCAAATGGAAAAATTAATCCATTCCTCAATACGATTGAATCTTATGGCAAAACATTAAAGCATGAGTTTTTTATCAGAAAAACTTTTAAAGAGGAAAATAAACTTGAACTGTCAGTCTTCTCTCGCAAGAAGAATTTTATTCAAGAAGCTCCAAGAAAAATAATCATTAATCAATTCTCAAAACTTTTGAATTTTATTCGAATTGATTTAAATCTTGATGGCCAAGAGGATTATCTTATTCAGTCAATCAATGAGGATGAAAACGGCAAATACATTGAGTTTTCTTTTTTTGATGAAGAATTAATCCCACTTTGGGTCAACTTTCAGGCCGTTAAAGTTAAACTGGATCTTGCCATAGACGAGATGACGACACTTAGCTTTACCCGAATGGATCATCCCACCCTTGGGAAAATGATGGTTCCAACTTTTTTTACACAAGGTCAGTTACCAAAAATTGATCAGGTTAAGGATTTTTACGGCAGATGGAATAGTGATAAGGAGCTAAGGCTTTATTATCTTGAGCCCATCCTTTCTGATAAGAGTTTTCGAATAAGGGCGTTAACAACTCCATTGTGGAAAGAAACAATTAAAAAGAATTTAGGGGTTAAATGGTTTGAGACTGTGATGCCTGAAAATATTCTTCCTGTAAGTATTGAAGATTCAAAACGTGGAGTTGTGAGGCTCATCTTGAGCGTAGGGCAGGGGACAAAAAGAGAGATTTTTATTTCCACGTTTGATACAAAAAACTCAATCCTTGGAACTAAATTACCTCAAATTGTTCTACAGTCCGAAGGTGTAGATCCTCTCTATTCAATTTCTGCCACTGGCCTAGAAGTTGTAGGGGATACTTTCTTTAATATTTATGATCGCTCTCGCTCAAAAATTGTGATGACAAAAAATAGCGAGCAGTCTTGGCAATTACCTTATGTCCATGAGTCTGAGACTGATGTGATTATTGGCCATCTTGCTAGCTTTGATAAAGGGCAGGAGAAGTTTTCAGTCCTTCAAACAAGAGATGAGCTGGTTGGTCTTTCATCAAAAAATGGCAAGGTTGTTAAAACAACGAGACCTAAACTTAGATATAGCTTTCTAACGGATAAGGTTCTTTCTGAATTATATCACCCTGTAATTTACAAGAGAGGCGATATTCAATCTGGTGCCCTTTTTGTTGATTCTACGGCCGTAACCGCAAATCGAGTCTATTTATTTGAAGAGCAGGATGGGAAACTCGTGTCTTCTATCCAAAATTCTTTACTCGTTTCATCTAACTGTAAGGCATTAAACCCTCATTTTTCCGAAGAAAATGGTTCACATGAGTTCGTTTTCTTATGCCTTGAGGATAAAAACTGGGTGCTTCGGACTTATGAAATGAATTAGTGGTTTCCTTTTGACACCAAAATGCTTTGAGTTTCTAACAAAAACTCTTTTAGGCTTGTATCCGCTAGATGACTTTAAAGCTCTATGTTATTTGATAGTTAACAGAACTGCTCAGATATGTTTCTGGGATTTATTGAAAGGGATTGTATGACTACACACAAAACTTTGGCTCTCTTAGCAACCGTCTCTATGTTTGGAATATCTGTTTCCTGTAAGAATTATGATACGGGTCTTAGTGAAGGTATGGCGATTGGGTACGAAAATGGTTACGCGGCCGGTGACCAAGACGGATTTGATCGTGCGAAGTTGTATTTTGCCTCAGCAGATTACAACTCAGGTTTTACTGATGGTAAAGCTATTGGGGTTTCTCAAGGTTATTCAACTGGGTACACGGCCGGTAAAAACGATGGTGTCGTGATTGGTTATAATAGTGGATATAATGTTGGTTATAACAATGGTTATAACAATGGTTACGATGATGGTGACTATGATGGGTATAATCGTGGCTATAATAATGGTTATGATGATGGCTATGATGATGGTTTGAGTGATGGATACGACTTTGGTTATAATGATGGTTTTTCTGATGGGTATGATATTGGCTATACCGATGGTTTTGGAGATGGATCATTCTCAGTTGGAAAGACTGAAAAGCTACAAGGCTATGCCAATCTTTTATCGATGGCCCATAATGATATGTTCGACTATTCAAAAATACCGGCGCCTAAGGTAACCGCACGTGGAATTGTGGCCAATGGGAAACTACTTTTTGAAGAAACATCTCTTACTAATAAAGATACTTTAAAGCGTGCAGCGGTTGTTGAGCAGTACCTTGTTGTTGAAATGGCAAAACAAGTAAAAAACAAATTTGGACTTTCAGCTGATCGTGCTTTAAAAGTTGCTAAAGCTTCAAATCATTTTCGTAAATATGCTTCAAAAAGAGCTTTAACAAATGCTGATACAAACTCATATTTTGAAGAATTAACTGGTTCTGATCTTAAAACAATTGAAGCCGCCTATCGTTCAGGCAACATGCAGTCTATCCTTGAGACTGCGGCAGAAAAAAATGGTATTTCACCTGAAAAGATGGCCGAAGTTATTGCAAAGAATTTTTTATAGAAAAAGGCCCGAAAGGGCCTTTTTTATTTGAGCAAATTTTTACATCCACTTGATACAATATTGAGATTTTCTTTGAGGCATTTTAAAACCATGCCATCTTGAAATGGAGCTTTTGGACAAATTTTAATCCGATCTTCTTCGCAAAGCTTAACCATCTTTTGAATTTTTTCTTTCTCTAAATACCGATACTGTGTGCAGGCATTTGAGATTTCATTTTTATGAACTTCAAGGCATTCATGCTGCTGAGTAGTGGAGAGATTATTTTTACAGTGACGTCTAACATCCATATAGCATGGACTGGTTTTTTCTTTTTGAATTTCTTTTTGAACCTCTTTTTTACATTTTGGACTTAAGACATTTATTTTTTTTGACATGCAAAGATGTATGTCCACAAATCTGCTCTCTGTTGGGCAGAACTTTTCAGTCTCTTCAAAACACGGATTCGAATGTTTAAGTGTAAAAGTTTTTTTTACGATTGTTTTATTACAAGTGTTGGAAAGTTTCGATGTATTTTTAATTAGACAATGGATGGTGGATCCTTCAGTTTCAAAAATTGATTTGTAGCAAAGACTGCTAATATCCTGTGCGCAGGGATCTTGGATCAACAGCTGACTTTTTTTCTTTTTGAAGTCATCGTGGCATCTACTATTTAATTTAGATTCATTACGAAGAAGGCAATATTCTAGGCCTTTACCATCAATTGGGACTTCAGCGCAAAACTCTGCTAGATCTTCAAAGCAGGGATTATTTCTCCCTGCTTTGATTTTAAATTGTTTGAGCTCATTTGCGCATTCTGGGGTTAATGCTGTCTCATTTTCACTCAGGCATTTTGCTAATTGGCCTTTACCAGGTGCAATCCCAGTGCAGTGCTTTTTAACGTCTTGAGTGCAAACGTTGGCTTCACTCCTCAATGAGAGAAGTAAGATGAGACCAGCAACTAATTTCATAGGGACCCTCTAAGGCAGAAACTATTTCTTTTTACAATGATCACCTTTGCAATCTTCTTTCTTTTCTTCTTTTGCACAAGAACCATCGGAGCATTTTTTATCCTTGTCACAACAAGCTTTTTTACAGTCTTCTTTTTCTTTCGAGCATGAAACTGCTTCTTTTTTAGCACAACATGATTTATTCATCATTGAGCAAGAAGAAATTGAAAGTAGAGTAGCAAGAGAAAGGAAAGTTACCAATTTCATAATAGATCTCCGTATTAGTTGAACAAAAAATTTCAATTAGATTATTATAAGAGAGACTTAGGTTTTAGACAAAAGCAGAAGTAGATACAAAAACTGCTTAGTACTGACTACTTTGGTCAGGAACTCCAGTTTTTTGGTGATTAAAATGTATGAGCAAATAGGTGGATGGCCTGTAATTGAGAAACTAGTGGATGATTTCTACGGGATCATGAGTACTGATCCATTGGCAAAGGATTGCTTTGCTACACATGCCAATAGAGATATTCAGGAGTCTTCCCATAAATTAAAGTTTTTCCTTTCCGGATGGCTTGGTGGTCCACATCTTTATCTAGAAAAATTTGGTCATCCGAGGTTAAGAATGAGGCATCATCCGTTCTTGATTGGTGTGAAAGAAGCAGAACAGTGGCTTTACTGTATGAAGAGAGCACTTTCTCAATCTGAAATATCTATTGAACTCCAATCACAAATGTTTGGTTCTTTTGTTCAAGTGGCGCAAATGCTTATCAATAAAAACGACTAAAAATATTTGGAGATCATTTTTTGCAGTTGTTTTAACCGTTTCTGGGCGAGAGGATCTTCAAGCTCTTGTGGATAATATTTTATAAGGGGATTAAATTCTCCCCACCTGTCTAGGAGCACTTGATGTTCCTCAAATGAGACTTTACCCACCCAAAGAGTCTTTAAGTTTGTTTGATTTTTTTCAAGATGATTGAGAAGCTTCAAAAGACCGTACAAGTATAGAAGTTCTTTTGTAAACGCCCTGCCACCATCAAGAGGTACGCCCCGAAATATCCGGAGAGAAAGTTTAAACGCATCCAATTCCTCCATTTCTTGGAGTCTTAAAAAGGCGTAGACGTCTTTAATAGATGAGCCCTTTTCTGCCATGGTTGTGCCCAAATGCCTAAGCTTTACTTTGTTCCATCTTTCCTTTGTCATGCAATTGGTGATGAGTTCAGTAAGGATTGCAAGCCCTTCCTGGAGAAGGGTTGTTCTTGGGGCCCAAGTCCCCAGCCATGGATGAGCTATTTGTAATGAGCCATTGAGAGAAGTGCCTAAATGCGCCCAGCCTTCATGGACCAGAAAAATATCTAATTGCTGGGTGGAGTAAACTTTATTTGGATTAAGCTTAAGAACTTTCCTTCCTGCCGAAGAATCAGAAAGCAGGGAGGTTGAAGCCTTGACCTCTATGTCTGTATCAGTAAAAGTCGCTTGGAGTTTCGATCTTAGATATTGTAGTGCTTCATCCCCTTTGAGCTTGATTTCACTAAATTCTTCAGAGCAAAATGGCTCTACTTCGTTGAGAAAGACTTGAAACAATTTATTTTTTTCAGGATCTAGAGAAGTCCCATAGATTTTTTTACATAATTCATAAAATTTATCACTTCCAAAGTTTTCCATCATGGAAAGGAGGTAACCATAATCTATCGCCCTCTCTCTAAATATTTCTTTCATTTCTGGCGAGAGATTAGAAGTTTCTATATGAGTTAGAAAATTATCAATGGCCTGGCGCTTGGCCTTAGCATCTATCGCATAGGGTGAACTGACGTCTTCTAATTCAGAAATAAAATTTTTATGCTGAGGGAATAATTTTTGTAATTCCTCTAATGGATAACGAGGTCGAGCAAGAAAGCTCAGATCCTTAGCCAATTCCTTAAGTTGATTGGAAAAGTCTATAATTTCATTTTTTGGCATAGATGTCTTATCGGTAAGAAAATGATGGAATTGAATTAAAAAAGACTAGCTATAATAGTTTAATGAAGAAAGTTTACTTTTTGTCTTTGATTCTATCGAGCTCAGTTTTTGCCAGCTACAGTAAACCACAGCTCATTGCTCGGTATTCGGGAGTGGATTCTTACAATGCTCCTCAAGGGCTCTATTGCTTTACCGCAGAACCGTTGCCAACGGCAGAGGGGATTTTTCTTGGGTGCAGGAATCAGGAAGGTCATTCCCTCATGATGAGGTTTTCGCCAAAGTATGAATTATTAGCGACGCATGAAACATCACTCTTCTCAAACCCCAAAGAAGTTTTAGGGAAAACGAGCTGGTATGAATTTAGTGAAGCTGGAGTTCAGAAACTTTTTGATTTTCAGAAAGGTTTTTTAAGTCAGAGGGAGTTGAAAAATTTGGGTTCCCTCTATTCTCAAATCGATTCATTCACACCTATAAAAAATGAATTTTATATATACCGCTGTCAAGATGAGACAAAGCAGATATTAATGTGGCAAAACCACACTTCAACTCCTCTTTTCAGTGAAGTCACCTCTCATATCTTTCCTCCTGTTACTTCGACACAAGGTGATTTTATTTTCAAGATCAGAAAAGGTGACACCCAGGAAAGCTCGCCAGATCAACTGATATTATGGAATGGAAAATTTAAAACAATACTTTCAGATAAAGATGCAGATCCGTCTTCACCATTTAAATCATTTCGCCACCAATTGGCATTAGACAATGAGACATTGGCCTTTATTGGAATAGATGATCAGGGAGAAGCACTTTTTTTACTAAGAGATGGTAAATTTGAAGAGGTTGCAAGGGTAGGTAAAGACCTTCTTAGTTTTGACTATTTTTCAGCAAAATTAAGAAATGAGACTTTGGTCTTTCGCGGTACTGATCTTGATCGCAGGAAAGTTCTCTGGATTTATAGACACGGAATTCTTGAGAGGCTGTTAACTCAAGGAGATGTTGTTCATACTGACAAAGGCCTTGCAAGGGTTGATTATAAAAGTCAGGATGCGCTGTTTTATGGAGCCCCTGGAATAAATGAAAAGGGAGATATTTATCAGCAGGCGACGCTAACTGATATAGATTCCACGATAACGCTTCTCGGTATAGGTCTGTTGCAATTTAAAAAAGAGTAGATTTTTCCCTATCTCCTAAAAGGTTGTGAGGAAGGGAGAGTGATTTAAAATTAAAAGAAAAGGTCATTCCATGAAATTACTTTTCTCCTCCTTGTTTGTAGTGCTTTCTCTTTCTTCCGCTCAAGCTGCATGTAAATTACCAAAGGGTGAAAAGATAACGATTGGTTGCACATACGAATGTGATTTTGCCACACGATCCAGGCTTAAAATTGTTGGCGCGGGTTTAGGTTATAAACTTGAATTTTTAGATCTAAGTCTAAACAAAGATATTTCTGAATCCCTTTCAAAGATCGACACAATTCTTATTCCTGGGGGAGCTGATATTCACCCAAAATTTTATCTTAAAGATGTTTCAGAAGAATTAAAATTATATACAGAAAAAAATCTTCATCTTGTTAAATTCACTGAAGAGGGAAAGAGAAGAGACCTGTTTGAGTATACTTTGCTTAAGATTTATCTTTCACAAGGTGAGCAATATTCAAAACTGCCCGTCCTTGGAATTTGCCGAGGAATGCAAATGATGTCAGTCGCCCAAGGGCTTCCACTCTACTTAGATATTGCAACTGAGTTAGGAATTCCAAATCGCCTATATAAGTTTGATCAAGCTTTCATTACAGAAAATGAAAGTTTGATGAAGTCTTTTTATGGAAACAAAAATCCTAAGGGATTAGAGATGCATCACCAGGGCATTAGAGTGGACTATTTCGAGGCCCACAGAAACGATTTCCCAGAAGTAAAAGTCAGCTCTTTTTCTAATCAGGGGAAAATTGCTGAATCAATTGAATATAATGATTTAACTGCTTTAGGTGTTCAGTTTCACCCGGAGAAGTCTTTGCCTTCAACTACTCGTCCGATCTTTAAATGGTACCTCACCAAGGCCTGCGAATATAAGTCCTCCTCAAAAGGTGTGAAATGAAAAAATTAATCTTTGCTTCAGTACTTTTATCTTCAGCTGCCTTTGCTAATTTACATCTTGCACCACCAGACTTTGATTCAAAGTTTGGTCGCTCGGTATTTGTCGATTTCAAGCAAGCCGATTATTCAGTGACATATGACATTCAAAATCAGGTAACTACTGTAAAGTCGAAAATTATTTTTGAAGCGACGAAGAAAGGAAAACCACTTTTTGATCTTATCCCAGACGTAACCGAAATAAAAATTGATGGTCGTGAAGCCATTGCTCATGAGATTTCTTTTCCAGGTGGAGTTTCAACACTTCGTCAGGTGAATGTAGAGGTTTTGCCAGGAACTCATACTCTTGAAGTTGAAAATACTATTGATACGAATGTCATTTATAATGAAGACTTTGAAACCGTTTCAAGTGCTTTTTGGATTAGAGATCTGAAAGATCGTATGTTTTTAGAGCAATACATTCCTTCAAATTTTGAATTTGATCAATATAAAATGACTTTCAACATAAATTTTGAAGGCATCGATCAAGCAGATCAGGAATTCTATACCAATGGGAAAATCACTAAGATTTCGCCCTTGAGTTGGAAAATTGAATTTCCAGAATATTTTACTGTATCGTGTCCGTTTTATCATCTGACTCCAAAAGGGTTTATGAGAAGAATTGATTTCAACTACCGGTCAATCTCGGGACGAGATATACCAGTGACAGTGTACTCACCTTGGAGAAAGCGAACAAAAAAATTTGCACCAGAAGCGGCACGTGTGCTGAAAGAGCTTGAAGCCGATTATGGTCCTTGGGCCCATCCTGGACTTGTCGCTTATGGAACAATAAAGGGTACGGGCGGGATGGAGCATTCGGGTGCAACAGCGACTTCTTTCGGCGCTCTTGACCATGAGATGCTTCACTCTTATTTTGCAAAAGGGGTGATGCCAGCAAATGGTGATTCTGGCTGGATTGATGAGGCAATTGCAAGTTGGAGAGACAAGGGATACCAGAGGAACCCATCAACAGGTTTTACTGGTAGTAATCTAGGGGCCCATTCACCTTATAAAAGAAATACTGACGACAGGGCCTATGCATTAGGTGCGGCCTTTATGTCTTATCTTGATTATAGACTCCAAGACCGTGGCGGGCTTAAGGCTTTTTTAAGAGGGTACGTTCAAACTTACAAGCACCAAGTTATTACCACTGAGCACTTTAAAAATAATCTAGAGTTTTTCAGCGGAATTAATTTTGATAGTGAATTTGGTACCTATATTTGGGGAAAAAATACCAAAGATACAAAACATTTTCATGGTGCCAATCCTAACCACCCGAAACTCACAAAAGAATTTCTTCGCTCATTACTCTGATCCAACCTTGGCAAAAGATAAACTTGCCAATTTTGAGATATTTAAAGCAGGAGACCATTAGGGTCTCCTCTTTTATTTAAGCTATTTCAGTTAGTTAACCCTGTCCTAAATATGTCGAATTATTGAACACCCTCTGTGATTAGTTCACTAAGGCTGTCGAAAATCTGCTTAATCCTACATAATCCGAGGATATGCTTAAGCACTTATGGCCGATCCTAATTTTGATTTCCCATTTATCTCTGGCGCAAGATCCTATTAGGGATGTGGACTACATCCAAACTCAAAATACACTGGGTTTGCCTTTCAGTGTTCCCGTTTTTATCGATTTAGATGGAAGTTTGAGTATTCTATCCAAACCCAGTGGAATGAAAGTAAGTTTTGCTCCTCTAGGTCAGGTTGCATGGAATAAATCAAGTTCAAATTACATCAATCCAATTACTCGCAATGAATTTTCATTCTCTCCGCAAAGTTCTAAGAACGGATGGACTGAGGTAAAAAGACTGAGATGGGAGATTGGAGCAGGAGCGGAGGCGGCACTTGGACAAAGTATTGTCATGATGGGACTTGCTCCATATAAAGGTGCTCGGCAAGTTATGACTCGTTATAAAAAGACTCAAGATGAAAAAACTCCTCGGGCGCATCTACCAGAAGAGCTGGAGCAAATGAGAGTTTGGACAATTGGTGATAAGGGAAGTTTTCAGCGCTACGGTGGGATCAATATCTACGCAGGGGTTGATTTCAAGGCAATCAATGTTGTTACGGCCGGTTTTACAATTCAAAATCTCTTTAATGTAAGTGTTCAAAAAATTTCAAATGATAAAATTCAACTCACAATTGCAGAGGAACATCTTAACAAGCGTCGCATTCAAACAGGTATGGCCATCGCAAACGGAACATTCAATTTCTTTAAAGCGAATACTTTTTCTGCTGATTTTATCCTTGATCTTACTGATCCCTCTCACCATGATTTATATCGAATGGCCCTTAAAGGAGAGTTATCTCATCTTCAGGAGAAGCTCCCAATTGAGTTACAAAAACTTGAATGGAAAGGATCTGAAAGAATAGGATATGCAGGGATTCCAGGAGTTGCAGGAAAATATATCTCTCGTTCCGAATATGAAACCCAAGATGATGACAAAGAGGAAATTATTGACCTCAAATCAACCAGGAACGCTGGTCTTCTTTTACCTATGAGAAATCATAATAAAATTGTTTATCAAAATGACTCTCAAATCTCACTTTTCTGGTTTTCAGAAATTAATAGGGCAAATGCTGATGTTATTGAAAGAAGATTTCTCATCCCTGGCCGCATAATGGGGGCCAAGGGGTTTGAGACTGAACTACCAACTAAACGGAGAATTGGATCAACTCTTTCCTATCTTGGTTTTACTCTCTCAAAAAAAGAATTTGAATCAATTACCCCTCAAATTTTTGAAGACATTATGAGAAATTTTAAAGAGCGATGTGAGACCATGGATCTAGATTGCGCTGGTGAAAGAAAAATGAAGAAAATTACAAAGATGTTGCGTAAATGGATGAATGGGAAGTGGGAGGATTTTCAAGATAACTTAGGATTTCTTCTTATGGATGAGCCAGCATTGATTTTTTCTTATGTTAAAGCTCTGAACTTAAAAAGATCTGTTTACTTCAAGTTTTTAAATCAAAAATATCAATCTCTTGAAGGAATGGCCCCGATCGAATTTTGATCAGGGCCTTCACAACTATTTTTTATTTGCCCAAAGATTTTTTGCTTTCTGAAGCTTTTCATAACTGGCAAGTAGCTTCTGATGCATTTCAAACCCTTTTAGATTGAGATCAGATTCATGTAATCCGTGAAACTTTTCAAAGCCGTTAATGATTTTCTGAGCATTTTCCATCATCGATTTCCCATACATTTTTTCAACTGTAGGGAAAAAATCTTTTTCGTTAAGATTATCATCCATTTCAATTTGAAGGAGTGTATTGAGACAAAGGTAAAGGAGCTTTCTTTCCTGTTTGAGTGGAGCAAAATGTAAACACCAGTCTGTTCCGGCCTTTGCCAATTCATAATTTTTAGCGGCAAGAGCAAGCATTGCTTTAAATTCACCAATACGGAGATCCGCCCAGTAGGTGCCAGCATCAGGAATAACGCCGATTGCATGACTTACCAGAAGCATGTCATCAAAGCCTTTCTCCTCCAGGCGCTCATGGAGTTCCATCAATTCATCTTGAGAAAGTTCGTGAGCCCCAAGAATTAAGGAGCGAACTTCATAACCAGAATTATTGTTATCCCATGCAAGATCTTCAGGCATATAGATTTCAGACATTCCCGGCACATGAATCCGACAACCATAAACACCAAGGTGTTCAAAATCCATCACGTAGACTTCTTTCTCCATCTCTTTAAAAATATCAATCATGGCATTATATTCACCCTGAGTGGTATTATTCCCAAAATTCCAATCACTAAATTCAAAGTCAGCTGTTTCTTTAAAAAAGTTCCAGTGAATAAGACCATTAGAATCGATAAAGTGGGCTTCTAAATTCAGATTATCTTTTACATCTTCAAGTTCAAATGAAGGAGGTGAGAAGACATTTAATTGATCTAGACGTCGTCCTTGTAAAAGCTCAGTAAGAGTTCTTTCTAGTGCAACTTGAAATTTTGGATGGGCACCAAAAGAGGCGAACGCCGTGCCTTCTGTAGGATTTAGAAGGGTCACATTTATCACAGGATATTTTCCGCCCAGAGAAGCATCTTTACAGATAATCGGGTAGCCATGCGCCTCAAGTTCTGCAATGGCCTCAACAACTTTAGGATAACGATTCAATACTTCTTGCGGGATTATAGGAAGTGCAATCCCTTCGGCCAGGATCCTATTTTTTACTGAACGCTCGAAAATTTCTGAGAGCGCTTGAACTCTAGCTTCAGTGATGGTGTTACCTGCCGACATACCGTTTGAAACATAAAGGTTACCGATAATATTCATAGGGATATAAGTTGTCTCGCCACTTATTGCATTTTTATAAGGAAGGGCACAAATTCCTCTTTTGGCGTTGCCTGAATTTGTATCAACTAACTGAGAAGGAGAAAGCTCTCTTTCTGAATCATAAAAATCCCAAAGGCTTTCATTTAATAATCCCTCAGGCATTTGATTCTCATTAAAGGGAAACCATTTTTCATTTGGATAATGAACAAATTCTGAAGTTGCTATTTTTTCTCCAAGATGGAAATCAGCAAAAAAGTAATTACAGTTTAGACGTTCAAAAAATTCACCTAGTGCTGAGGCGAGGGCAGCATCCTTTGTGAGGCCTTTGCCATTTGTAAACAAATAGGGGCAGAAGCGGTCTCTGATATGAACTGACCAAACGTTTGGGACTGGGTTAAGCCATGAGGCTTCTTCAACATCAAATCCCCAATCGAGAAGTTTATTTTTAAGTTTAGAAATAGTCTCTTCTAGTGGGGCATCTTTACCCATAATCATAGTTTTTTGGTTCATAGTGAATCCTTTGTCGTTTAATACGGTGGGCTATATCTCATAAATGTCCTAGAAGGACAAGATTTTGCCCATATTTTGGGTCTGGAAAAGAATCCAGACTCTCGTTATAATGTAATCAGTCACTGGAACGACGATGGTTTTTTTCTTTGAAACATTTCTTAAAGTCTGATTGTCATGGGTTCGCATCTCACACTCCCTCTACAACTCTTCTTCGGAAATGATTTATTGAAAGTTGCCTTTGAGTTCATCCGTCATTAGGAGGGCGGTTTTTATGGGTAAAAGACTTTATGTAGGTAATCTTTCTTATGCACTTAAACAGGCGGAACTTGAAGAAGTCTTTCGTGAAGCAGGCGAGGTTGTGTCTGTAAAAATCGTCACGGATAGAGACACTGGTCGCTCAAAAGGTTTTGCCTTTGTTGAGATGGCCACTGATGATCAAGGTGCTCAAGCGATTGATACTCTTAATGGTAAAGAAGTTGGTGGCAGAGCACTAAAAGTGACTGAGGCAAATCCTCGTCCAGAAGGTGGTCCGCGCGGTGGTGGAGATCGTGGTGGCTTCGGTGGTGGTCGCGGTGGAGATCGTGGCGGCTTCGGTGGTGGTCGTGGTGGAGATAGAGGCGGCTTCGGCGGCGGTGGTCGTGGTGGAGATCGTGGTGGAGATCGTGGTGGAGACCGCGGTGGAAATCGTTGGTAATAAACTAATTTTCTAGGGAAGGCCAGCTTGTCTGGCCTTCATATTTTTTATGAATTTCATCTTGTTTTTTGTTTTAATCTTTTCGTCTCATGTCTTTGCTGAGCCTAAGTGCACATTCTTAAGAATTCAGCACGTTGTTGTAGAGGGAAAGGACGTGCCAATAGAACTAAAGAATAAAATTTTGAATAGCTTGATTATGGATAAAAGCTATCTCATAAAAAATAATTCGGATTTGGGTATAGTGGTCTGTACATCTCTTCGTCCTTTTAAAGATTTGAGAGACGTAGTTGGAACTGGAAAAAGCCCTAATCAAGAGCATCTTCTTTCAAAAGTCATTCTTACTGAAGAAAATAAGTTTTGGAATCTCAATATTGAGAGTATGACTCGAGGCAAAGGTGGGGAGATGAATATGTTTTATAAGTCCCGCTCTCTAATATCTCCCAAATCCATAAGCGATATGAAAAATTCGGAAGTCGTGGATTGGGTACTTTCGAAGTTAATTTATTTAGATTTAAAATAACGCGCAATAGCAATATTGCGAGAGATCAAGCTCTCGTGTATTCTTTCAGTATATTATTTAATTTTTTGATGTTGGAGTTCTATTATGTCCAGTCATGCTCATCACGCTCATCATGCTCAAGAAGAGAGAAATGATCCTCAGTTTGGTAATGCTTCAATCGGTAAGCTTGCTATGTGGATATTTTTAGTAACGGATGCAATGTCTTTTTCTGGCTTTCTTCTGGCCTATGGCGTTCTTCGTTCCACAACGAACTGGC
>CANHJD010000051.1 GCA_947461145.1 Bacteriovoracaceae bacterium | reverse complement strand
TACGATGACCCTCGCCGCTTTGGTCACATGTATTATTACTCAAGTAAAGACGCTGAATCAAAACTTGCAGAACTGGGAATGGATCTGACCGATCCAGATTTTAATCTCGAATATTTAATCTTTGCTATAAAACGTTTTCCCGAGCGCGCCCTCAAGGTGACACTTCTTGATCAAAAACTTTTCGCCGGATCAGGAAATTATATCGCCAATGAAATCTGTGCTCGCGCAGGGATTCGACCGACGCGTAAATGTCGTCTAGTAAAAAAAGAAGAATTTTCCAAAATACTCTTGGCCATAAAAGAGGTTCTTGAACCGGCCCTGGCCTCCGGAGGAACAACATTTCAAGGAGGCTACAGGGACTCCAGTGGGGAGAAAGGCAAAGGAGTCCAGCATTTGGTCGTTTTTTATCAAAAGACTTGTCAGCTCTGTAAGAAGACCCCAATTAAGAAAATTCTTTTGGCCCAAAGAGGAACGTATTACTGCCCAAACTGCCAAAAATAGTGGGAACATCCCTAGAGTAGTTAAAATAAATTTAAATTCAATCTGAACAAGTACAACCCAATTCCTTGAAATAACAGTCATCCCCTTCAATCTTAATAATCAAACAACCGAGCTTATTAACGTATGAGATAATTTTCATCCAGCACGTTTAAGGGGAAATGAAATGAAAAAAATTGGCTCAAAAAAAGAAATCTTCCAGCTTCGAGAATACCTCCTCCAACATCCAAATTCGGACAACGCTATAGAAGGAATCATGACGAGTCTTAGGATGTCTAAAACGGAGGCTTCAAGTGCCTATTCGGTGATGAGTAAAGTTGCGAAGGCTTCCTCGCCAGAGGAATTTGAATTATTTCTTGTAAGTAATGAAATCCCAACAATGAAATTAACTCATAAAGAAATGGAGATGATCAAAGGTGGTATTGGCCCTAAATTATCTGCATTTTTGTTAGGTCTAAGAGATCGATTATTAGGCCGTGGGGAGGATTTTGGTGGAGGACACGGCGGAGAATAAATTCTATATAAAAAAAATGGCCATCTCAAAGATGGCCATTTTCAGTTCACAATTTCAATATTTCTATCAAACAACTAGTCAAAACTTTCATCCCGACCAGTGGTGAACCTGAAACAACTTTATTCCTTTCGAAACAAAGAGTCCTCATAATATTTCTTAAGATAAGGCAGGGTAATCAGTGTAACCAGATGCACCCTCTGCATAAAGAGTCTGAAAATTTGTCTCATTAAGTGGAGCATTCTCTAAAAACCTTCTTGGAAGATCAGGATTAGAAATGAAAGGCACGCCAAAAGAAACAGCATCAGCATCGCCAGAAGTGATAATTTTTTCGGCACTCTCTTTTGTAAACTTCTCATTTGCGATATAAACACCCCCAAAAGCCTTTTTGAGTGCTGGCCCAAGTGAATCAGCTGCCTGATACTCTCTTGCAAAAATAAAGGCTATTTTGCGCTTCCCAAGCTCTTTAGCCACGTAACCAAAAGTCTCAGCGGGATTTGAATCTTTAATATCATGGGCATCACCACGTGGAGCGAGGTGCATTCCAACTCGATCAGCACCCCAAACTGAAATCACGGCATCAGTCACTTCTAGCATCAAGCGAGCACGGTTTTCAATTGATCCACCATATTGATCAGAACGTTTATTTGTTCCATCTTGTAAAAACTGATCAAGAAGATAACCATTTGCACCGTGAATCTCAACGCCATCAAACCCTGCTAGTTTCGCGTTCTCTGCACCCTTTCTATAGGCCTCAACAATATCTTTGATCTCATGAGTCTCAAGTGATCTTGGCGTAACATATTCTTTTTCTGGACGGACAAGGCTTACATGCCCAGCAGGTTTAATGGCAGAAGGAGCGACAGGTTGCTCACCATTTAAAAACATAGGATCAGAAATACGACCCACATGCCAGAGTTGAAGAAAAATATGACCATTTTTATCATGCACGGCCTTAGTGATTTTCTGCCAACCCTCAACTTGCTCAGCTGACCAAATACCTGGAGTATTAGCATAGCCAACTCCCATTGGTGCAACAGATGTTGCCTCAGTAAGAATAAATCCCGCACTCGCACGTTGGCTATAATACTCAACCATCAAATCATTTGGAACGCGCCCAGGATTTGCCGCGCGCGAGCGGGTCAAAGGGGCCATAATTATGCGATTGGGAAGGGTCAATGTCCCAAGCTTTAAGGATTGAAATAAAATAGACATAAACTCTCTTTGGTTAAAATAATGAGCACATTATGCCAAAAACCACATCTCATCTGCTAGAACTATTGCAGTATGAAGCTTTTTATTGGCATCAATCTACCGCCGGACATAAAAATCAAAATTCATGAAGCCTTACGACCAATCAAAAAATCAGAAAAAGGTTGGGAGCATGCCCATGATTATCATTTGACCTTACTTTTTATTGGTGAGGTGAATGAGAATGATCTAAAAAAAATAAAATCGATCTTAGACGAATTTGAAATGACTCCATTTGATCTTCAAACCAAAAGTTTTGAATTCTTTCCAAGACGGGTGATGTATTTAAGTCTTTATGATTCACAAGAACTAATGGAATTAAAAAAATGGATTGATATAAGATTTAAACATTGGCTTAGACCACAAACCAAACCTTTTCTTTCCCACATTACAGTCAAACGATACCAGCGCTATGAATATGAGGAATTAAAAAAAGATATTAGCGAGTATCCATTTGAATCACAAAAAATTACCGTATCACGATTAACGCTTTTTAAGTCTAGAAAAGATTATTTGGGAAATAAGTATCAGGAAATTTACTAGAAAATAAAGATGGCCATCTTACGATGACCATCTTTGAGTCCACGTTTTTGAAGATTGAATTCGGTTTCCCTTGTTTCTCTCTAGACCAACCATCAGTATCACCTGAAGGCCGTGAACTTAAAAATATTCTAAGTATCTCTTCACGGCCTGTCTCTTGGTTTATTCTTAATTGTTTCTGAAGAAAAAAATATCAAACAAAGGAATATGCGAACCTTAAGGAATCTTACCTTTTAAGTGAGAGGGAAAAAATCTATCATCAAGTAAGTTACTAAGGAGCAATCATGAATGAGCAAATACCTCATTTAGGTTATTGGGATTTGCCGGGACATATTTTTGAAAATACGCCTTTAGGAGAAAAAATCCTTTTTGGTTTAAAAACAAGTTGCGGCGATCTAATACTTTCACTTAAAAAAATGGAAGATCATTTTCATGTTCAGGCAAAAATTCTCTGCAAAACCTCCCCCCTTATCAACATGGAGTCAAACTCCCAATATAATGATTTATCAGAAGTTTATTTTTATGAGGGTGACATTACTATCTGGCCCCAAGGGACAACACGGCTTGGAGAGAATCTAGTCATTGGTAGAGATATGATTTTTAAATTACAATAAAAAAGGGGCCAATCCTAAGCCCCTTAGTCGGACTTGTACGCAACTTCATGTCTTACTCAAATCCGTTTGGAAGATCTTCCTGATCACTTGATATGAAGAAATAACAAAGCGACAAAAGCAAAAAGTATTAAATTTTTCTGAGTCATATTTCTCTCCAATAATGTGTTGTCATAATGATGGGTCGATAAAATTTTGGCAACCTAAATAAGCCCGATTAAAATACAAATAAAACCAACTTCTTATACACGGTCTTTAAGTTTATTTGAATGAAATGCCGATAAAAAAATCTAGGCTACAATCAAGGAGAAAAGATGAAATTTTTCGTACTATTTGTATTATTTTCTTCGATCTGTGCTTTTGCCGACAAGGAGGAGCGTCAGGAAAAAAGAGAAGAAAGGAGAGAAGAAAGAATTGAAGAACGCAAGGAGAGACATGAAGATCGAAAAGAGAATAGAGAGGAAAGAAGAGAGAGAAGGAAAGAGAAGAGAGAAAAAAGAAAAAACAAATAATTTAAATTTTTTTAAGAAGTCTCCCTTTTAAAAGGAGACTTCTTTTTTTTATAAACTATCTCCGATCTAAAACAAGAAAAGAAAAATCATGATCATTATCAGCATTCTTCTGACAATGCTGTTCACTTACCGTCTTCCAATTTTTTAGCGATAGTTGTGGAAAAGAGACATCTCCTTCAACATTCGCCTTCACTTCCGTCAGATAGATTCGATCAACTAGTGACAAAGCATATTTGTAAATTTTTTCTCCACCAATAATAAAGAGTTCTGTTTCACCATTTCGCTCGGCTTGCTTTATGGCCCGAAAGATAGAGGTAAACCAAAAAACATTTTCCAAATTTGGCTTTGGTTCACTCGACACTACAAGGCTCATTCTTCCAGGTAATGCTTTACCGATAGAATCGAATGTTTTTCTCCCCATGAGAATATGGTGCCCCATGGTGAGCTTTTTAAAATTCTGCAAATCATCCTTAAGATGCCAAGGAAGCTTGTTTCTATTTCCAATCACATTGTTCTCAGCTTTCGCTACAATCAATGAAATTCTCATTTTACACCGCCACTGGAGCTTTAATATGTGGATGGGCCTGATAGTTAAGAAGTTCAAAGTCCTCAAACTTAAATCCAAAAATATCTTTTACATCCGAATTAATTTTTAACTGAGGAAGAGCAAAAGGAGTACGCTTTAATTGCTCTTGAGTTTGCTCTAAATGATTCACATAAAGATGGGCATCACCCAGTGTATGGACAAAATCTCCCAGGCCAAGACCGCAAACTTGCGCCACCATCATAGTGAGAAGTGCATAGCTTGCAATATTAAAGGGAACTCCTAGAAAAATATCAGCAGAGCGCTGATAAAGCTGACAAGAGAGCTTGTTATTGGCGACATAAAACTGAAACATTGTATGACATGGTGGCAGGGCCATTTTATCTACATCAGAAACATTCCAAGCATTCACAATCAATCGACGGGAGTCGGGGTTTTTCTTAATCATCTCAATCAGATTTTTTATCTGATCAACTGTTCTTCCATCGTGAGTTTTCCAACTCCTCCACTGAACTCCGTAAACCGGACCAAGCTCACCATTTTCATCGGCCCACTCATTCCAGATAGAAACGCCATTATCTTTAAGATATTTGATATTGGACTCACCCATAAGAAACCAAAGAAGCTCATGAACAATGGATTTCATATGACACTTTTTTGTTGTCACAAGCGGGAAGCCTTCCTCTAGATTGAATCGCATTTGATGACCGAAAACAGAAAGAGTTCCTGTGCCCGTGCGATCTTCTTTTTTTACCCCTTCATTCAGCACTCTTTGCATGAGTTCATGGTACTGCTTCATGGTGGCCCCCTATAGTATATGTGTGTATTAAAATCCTAACATTTTAACTAAAGCTTGTTCAATCAATCTCTTTTGGTCAAAAAAATGACATTTTTCCTTCGTTGCCTCATTCAAATTTGATGAATAGAATATAGGCATTCAATTTTAGGAGATGTCATGAGCACCGTCGTTAGTGGTTTAGATCGAGTTTTGTCTGAAAAAGATCTTCAAACAAAATTTAAAGGAAATATTGGCTACCTCTGCCACAGTGCTTCTGTGACAAAAGATCTCGAGCATGGCCTTATCGCTCTTAAGAGAGTCTTTGGAAATCAATTAACTAAAATTTTTGGACCTCAACATGGGTTTGTGACTGATGTTCAAGATAACATGGTCGAAACCACTCACTATACTCACCCCTACTTTAAGCTTCCAGTTTACTCACTCTACTCTGAAACAAGAATTCCAACAGATGAAATGCTTGAAGGCCTAGATCATATCTTTGTGGATCTTCAAGATGTTGGAACAAGAATTTATACCTATATTTATACGATGACTCTCCTGATGGAAGCCTGTCAGAAAAAAGGCATTGAGGTGGTAATCCTTGATCGACCAAATCCCATTAATGGGGTCACTCTTGAAGGAAATATTCTCGATCTGAATTATGCTTCATTTGTCGGACGCCACCCAATACCTGTTAGACATGGTCTAACCATGGGTGAAGTGGCCAAAATGCATCATCGTTACTGGGGTGGGAAAGACTGCAAGCTAACAGTGATTGAAATGAAAGGCTACCAGCGCGAAATGAGCTATGAGGACACTAAACTTCCTTGGGTTATTCCATCTCCAAATCTTCCGACCATTGAGGCCGCTTATACATTTGTTGGAACTGTTCTTTATGAGGGATGTAATATTTCTGAAGGTCGTGGGACAACTCGTTCTCTAGAAATTCTTGGACATCCAAAAATTGAAGCTTTTGGTTTTCATGAAAAGCTAAAACCAGTTCTGGCCAAGGCAAATCTTAAGGGCTTTATTCTTCGTCCCCTCGTTTTCCTACCAACATTCCAAAAACATGCTGGTAAACCATGTGGTGGTTATCAGATCCATGTCACTGATCGCAAAACTTTCGAGCCATGGCGCTTGTGCCAGTATCTACTCCGAGAAATGTATCATGAGCTTGGAAGTGAATTTAAATGGAAAGAGCCACCTTACGAGTATGAATATCATAAGGCACCTGTTGACCTGATAAATGGCACTGATGAATTACGTCATTGGGTCGAGAAAAAAGGCAATGAAGATGACTATCAGGCAATCATGCAAAAAAATCAGGCCCAGTGGCTTGAGCAAAGAAAGTCCTGTTTAATTTACTGAAGAGTTGCTTCGGCGTTATTAGTCTCGAGTTCAGGTTTTTTGAAACACGGGTTTTCATCATCACTTGCGCCTGCAAAAACGGCATTAACCTCTTGGATTAACTCTCCTTGATTTGATCCTCCAGCTCCCTCCATTTTTCCATTTTCTCGCCACAGGGCAATCTCCCTTAATTCATTGATCTCATGAAGATAAATCTTTCGGGCCTTTTTTGATTCTTGGCAGTTAGGCCAGGAACTGGCGCTCTCAACTCGGAATTTTTTCCCAAGTCCATCGTAATAAGAGATTGTGATAAAAACATCCTCTGCCAACAGAGAATGAGAAATAAAAAAACTCATGAGTAAAAAAAAAGCCTTCATAGATCTATTTTAATTAAAAACACGAATAACTCGGTTACATTTTCATTATTAATTACTATCCTTTTGAAAAGACTTAGCAAAAGGAGCTTTCATGCTTGAAACCATTCACAAGATTACTGGGCAGTTTGCCGAACTCGTGTGGGGAGTCCCTCTTGTTCTACTTCTGGTAGGATCAGGTGTTATTTTCACAATTTACTTTGGCTTTCCTCAACTAAGATATTTCAAACATGCCATTGAAATCATCATGGGCAAATATGATGACCCTAAAGATAAAGGTGAAATTTCTCACTTCCAGGCCCTTTGTGCTGCACTTTCAGCAACAGTTGGACTAGGAAATATTGCTGGTGTGGCAGTGGCCATCTCATTAGGTGGGCCTGGTGCAGTTTTCTGGTTATGGGTGGCCGGCTTTATCGGCATGTGCACAAAATTCACAGAAGTTTGCTTGGCCCTAAAATATCGTGATGTGACTGAAAAAGGAACAGTTCATGGTGGACCAATGTTTGTGATTAAAAATGCTTTACCAAAATCATTTTTTCCAGTGGCGTGGATTTATGCCTTGTTTGTCATGCTTTCTTCTTTTGGTGCTGGAAATATGTTCCAGTCCAATCAAATGGCGGCCGTAATTAAAACATCGGCCGGGATTCCTGAATGGGCATCTGGAATTATTTTCTGTATTGGTGCAGCTCTGATTCTTATCGGTGGAATTAAGCGTATCGGACAAGTCACAGAGAAAATGGTTCCAGCGATGGTGGGACTCTATCTCTTTGGTGCGATTTGGATTCTTGTTGCTCGTTATGAAATGATTCCAGGTATGTTTATCCAAATTTTCTCCGGAGCCTTTGCAGGGACCGCGGCCGTCGGAGGTTTTGCTGGTGCAGCTGTAAAAGATGTCATCATCATGGGTATTCGTCGTGCGACATTTTCTAACGAAGCGGGAATGGGTTCAGCGGCCATGGCCCACTCGGCAGCCAAATCAACTCCAGTTCAAGAGGGCATCGTTGCCCTCCTCGAGCCCTTTATCGATACTATCGTCGTTTGTACGATTACTGCCATTGCCCTACTTCTCACTGGTGCCTGGAGTGCCGAGGGAATCACGGCCGGTTCAGAAATGACGGCCCACGCTTTTGAGACTGTTATGGGTCCTGCTGGTCGATGGATCGTTACTGCAACGGTAACTCTATTTGCTTTTTCAACAATTATTTCGTGGGAGTATTACGGGGAACAGGGCTGTACGTTTATTTTTGGTCAAAAATATATACCAGTTTACCGCTGGATATTTATTGGCTTTATTTTTGTTGGTGCAGTCGCTCACTTGGATATTGTTCTAAATATTTCCGATGCAGTTTACGGACTTCTTGCTTTGCCTAATATGCTCGCTTGCTACCTTCTACTCCCAAAAGTTAAGGCCATGCTGAATGAGTATGCCGCGAAGAGAAAATCGGGAGAAATTAAAGCTTTCAAATAGTTATATTCTTTTTTAGGCCCTCATCCGAGGGCCTTTTTGTTTCCATTCGATAAGTTTAATCGTATAAGAATCTTCTAATTTTTTGGAGATTCAATCATGCTTAAACTCTTTATAAAAAAAGACATCGGCCAACTTGTTAAAGAGGCCAACGATCCAAACATTGAAGGCGAACATGGAGGGGGCGGTTTTAAACGACACCTGACGGCCTTTAGTATTACGATGCTCGGTATGGGAGCTATTATCGGTGCAGGGATTTTTTCTTTAACTGGTGTTGCTGCTGCCAACTATGCAGGCCCTGCAATTATTTATAGTTTTTTAATTGGCGGCGTTTTATGCGCTTTTGCTGGTCTTTGCTATGCCGAGATGGCGGCAATGGTTCCAGTATCGGGATCGGCCTATGCCTATTCATATGCTACTCTAGGTGAGTTTATTGCCTGGATTATTGGCTGGGATCTTATACTAGAATATGCTTTTGGGGCCGTTACAGTAACTGCTTCTTGGTCAGGCTACTTCGTCTCACTACTCACAAAAACTTTTGGCATTCATTTTTCTGACTCAATGATGCTTTTGACTAAAGGACCTTGGGAGTATGTCACACTTGCTGACGGCTCACAGGTGACCGGAATTTGGAATTTACCCGCTTCCATGATTGCTCTTTTGGTTTCTATGATTCTTTTTCGTGGAATCAAAGAGAGCACAACGATAAATAACGTTGTCGTTGTTGTGAAAGTGGCGATTATTCTCGCGTTTATTGCTCTAGGTTGGGGAGTTATCGATTCATCAAACTGGATTGCAAACTCAGCTGTCTCTGGTTTTGCCTCCCTGGTTCCGCCTGAAGGACTCTCTCTTCGCAATGGTGCAGAGATCATGAGCTATGGTTGGAATGGTGTCCTTACAGGTGCAGGAGTCGTGTTCTTTGCCTACATCGGCTTTGATGCTCTCTCGACAACTGCCCAAGAAGCAAAGAATCCTCAGAAGGATCTGCCAATTGGAATGCTTGCCTCTCTTCTCATCTGCACTGCAATCTATATTCTTATGGCCTTAGTTATGACAGGTGTTGTCCCTTATAAAGAACTTGGTGTTGCAGACCCAGTTGCCGTAGGAGTTGATGCCATCGTTTCAAAAAGAAACTGGGGTCCAACTGCAGGTGCCCTTATTTCCGGAACTGTAAAATTTGGCGCTCTTGCAGGTCTAACGTCAGTTGTGCTCGTGATGATGCTTGCTCAAACAAGAATTTTCTATGCCATGAGTAAGGATGGCCTTCTTCCTTGGTTTTCAAAACTCCATCCGAAATTTGGTACTCCGGGTATCGCGACGATCGTAACAGGAGTTTTTGTTGCTCTTTGTGGTGGTGCCATGCCGATGAGTCTTGTGGGTGAGCTTGTTTCTATTGGAACACTTCTCGCTTTTGTTCTCGTCTGTGCAGGTGTTTTCATTTTGAGAAAAACTCAACCCAATGTTGCCCGTCCTTTTAAGACTCCAATCTACTGGTTTGTCGCTCCGGCCGGAATGATTTCATGCTCGTGGGTAATGTATGGTCTGCCAAAGGATACTTGGCTACGTTTAGCAGTATGGCTTGTGATTGGATTTGTGATCTATTTTGCTTATGGAATAAAACATAGTCGTCTACAGAAGAAATAAAAAAAGGGCGCCAAAGGCGCCCTTTTTTTTTAAGTCTTATTGAAACATTGGAGTCAAAGGCATCGGAGCAACAGGACCAAAACTTTGATTCAACTTATACTCACTTGGAGCATCCATAACCTGAAGTTTAGCGCGAGTGATGGCTTCATCAACAGTCATGGTATTTGTCATCTGAGCAGCCACGACTGCTCTTTCAAGATTTACAATCCCACCAGTAAGAACTTTCTCAGAAAGAAAGCCTTTCTTATCAACAGTTCCCATAAGAATTTTTTTGATTTCAAGTGGCTTAAGTTTCAAATTCGCTTCTTTGATTTTTGCTGCAACGTTAGCAACAAACGGAGCCGCTTGAGACGTACCAGAAACTTGTAAGTAATCATTGCCTGGGATTGCAGAATTAATCAACATCCCTGGAGCGGCTAAATCAACCATCTTTGTTCCAAAGTTTGAAAATGGAGCAAAGAATTCATTTTTGTAAGTTGCACCTACTGTGATGACGTTATCAGCTTTAATGTTGGCCGGTGAAGTACCGAACTCATCATTAGACATCCCATCGTTACCAGCAGCAAAAACGAAAAGTGTTTCAGGTGCAGCAGCAACAAATTTTTGTCCTTCAGCAACAAGAGAATCAATAAACAAACGGGCCGCTTTATTTGATTCCTCTTCAGTTGGTTTACGGAAGAAAACAATACGGAAAGCATTATCAGAAATCATCTTCCCTTGTTTAAAACCAGTACCGAATGAACCATTGGCCACATCAGCTTTATGAGAGGCCGCAAACTTTGCAATATCAGTAAGAAGCTTCATTTGCTGACCAGCAAGAGCCGTGAAAGCTTTTGAGAGAAGTTCCCATCTATCGGCAGCAACAAAATTATTATTTTTTAAGCCTTCAAGGAAAGGTTTAATTTCGGTAGGGATAAGTTTAATTCCCATAGCTTCGTTTTTCGAATCACGAATCGTGATACCTGCAACGTGAGTTCCATGAACAAAATTACCAAATTTCCCCATTTCTTTTAAAAAATTTGGATCTTTTTGTTTTTCTTTAATCCAGTTGATTTCTTCTTGAGTTGCCTGACCTAAGAAATATTTCCCTTGGATATCGAAGTAAGTTTTGCAATCCGCAGAGAAAGTCCCAAGATACTTATAATCGATGATCTTGCCAGTTTGCTCAGCAAAGTTCCATCCATGAACATCGTCCTGATAGCCGTTACCGTCCTCATCACGATTGTCTTCAGTTTCAAGAGAGTTTGTCCAAAGATTTGGAACAATCATTTCATGTTTGTAATCAAGTCCAGAGTCAATAACAGCAATCTTAGCTGCCTGGGCAGTTGAAAAAGCTGATAGTACAGCTAGTGTCATAAATAGTTTCATAGGTTCTCCTTCCATGAGATATAGTCGTAAAATTGTCTCTGAAGCAACAAGTGGTCGTCAAAAAAATAAATAAAAAAGCCCCTCAAGAGAGGGGCCTGTAAGAAAATATTTGAATGTGAGTGCAATAGACTAGAGACCCTCAATATTTGTAATGTAAGTTACGTCCTCTCCACGACACCCCTCATCGGTACAAACATTAGAAACCTGGCAGCCCATATTCGAGCTAACATAGTCGTTTTCCCCACGAACTAAAATGCCTTCAACTTCTTCAGTTTGAACATTGAAAACGGCAGAACCAGAATTCCCACCATATGTATCAAGGTTGGCCACGAAGAACTTTCCTTGAAGGGAGCGAACTTTTGCACCATCAGCAATTTTAGTTGGAAGACCAGTCGGGTGACCAATGACCACGAGATCATCACCTTTTGAAATTTTACCAGATTTACGAATTTTCAAAGGCTGACGATCTTCAACTTTACGGTCTAGCTCAATAAAAGCGTAGTCATCCTTACTGTAGCTATCTAGTGCGCGAGAGATAATTCTTTTGCAAGAATACACGCTTGATTTTGGGACATTCACTTTGCCTTGTTCTGCAAAATCCACTTTAAAATCAAAAACCCACTTATAGCTATTGCAATCTGCTTCAGACTTAATACAATGACCCGCAGTTACAAGCTTATTATCACCGACTAAAAATCCAGAACAGTTTGCAGCAGAGATTTGCTTTGAAAATCTTTCTTTTGAGCAAACACCTCTTGATTCAAGAGTTCTTCCAGTTACAACAACGTCTCCGTTGTCTAGAACATTAAGGTTAGAACCATTAATCATGGCCGCAGTCGATTTTGACAATTCAATAAAAGAAGCATTCGTAGATTCAAAAACATCTTTGCGATTATCTTCGCCGTAGATCACATTATGGCCATCAACTTTCGCCATAAGATGGGCCGATAAAATTAAAGAAGCCAAAATAAATAGAGATTGAGTCATTTTCATCGGAAATCCTTTTCCAAAATTGATAGAGTCATTCAAAAACTCTCAGTGATTGTTTCAAAGACGCGAGAGATTCGTAAACTAAAAGAATCTTACATGGAATAAGAAGAGGAGAAGGAAAGTGAATTGAGTAATGGAACAAACCGCCATGTCCGACCATCAGGATCAACTACTTTGCAATCAAAGCTATCAGTCCCTAAATAGAGAAAACGTGTTGGACCTCGACGGTAATAGAAAAAGGAAACTTTTTGAACAAGGGCCTGATACTCATCTTCTGAAAGTGAAAATTCAACACTTGTTGCCGATTGGTGGGGTGCTTCGGAAACTTTCTTAATCTCAAACCAAGTTGAATCAAATACTAAGCGCATTGAAGTCTCTGTGAGATCATCCAGTTCAAGCTCAAGAACTTCTGTCAAAAAAGACAGATAATCTTCAAAGTATATTGTTTCGAGTGTAAGACCTGAGACTTTCATAAGTTAAATTCTACAGATGAAAATATGATGATGGGAACAAAAAAATGGCGAACTAAAAGAAATGAAAATACTCTTTGAAGTTATCTAGGGTAGCGACACCATATTTTTTTGCTGCTTCAAAGGCACGAGAATCTATTTTTATCAAAAGATGCTTCAAAGTTTCAGGAACAATGGCCACAGTCGCATTATCCGAAGTCCCACCATCAAAATTTATATTCATGACAAATATCAAATCAAGATTTTTTGCCTGTTCAAAATCGAAATCTTTTGGGAAGGACTTAAAGAAAAATTGTAAAAAGGCTACATACATCAAATCTTTGCGGAACTTTTCTCTATATTCTGGGGTAACACCTTCAGGCTCCTGAACTCCTTCACCCAACATCTCTTTTATGGCCATCTCATAGAAGTCGTTGCCCTCAAAAAATACATACATTTTTGCCCCAACTTGAACGGCACCAGAGACCTTAGGTAAAGTTTGGCAAAAATATTTTTCAGTCTCAGTAGAGCAATTCATATTTTGCTTAATATCAGCATATTTTGATTTTGGTGCGAGGAAACTTTTATCAACTAAAGCAAACTGGGGCTTGGGTGGTTCTATTGGAGCCACATCCTTTTTTTCAACTGTTGTAGACTGAAGATTCGTCGCAGCTACATCTGGTTGATTCATAAAAAATTGCCAATAGCCTGCACCAAGCAGGATAAGTAAACCAATAACCTTGGCACCCAACATGCGCTCAGTATCCTTTAGCTCATTTTTAGGTAACGCTTTGGGCTGCTCCTTACGCTTTATTGATGCTTGAGTTCTTTTTTCAAGAAGCTTATCCGTTTTAGCAGATTGGAGATCAGAAAGAGGGATTGACTTCGTGGGCTCTGCTGAAGACGACGATTTTTTTGAAGCATCTTCTTTAATATTTAGCGTCTCAAAGCTTGAAGCGAGTTGGTTTGCCGCATCTTCATCTGAAAGAAGCGAAAGCAGGATATTATCCCCTAAACGAATGGGGAAGAATGAAGTAAACTCCACCTTTTTCCCTGGAACCATTCTTTCCTCGTTCATAAAACTTCCGTTAGTCGATCCCTGGTCAATCACAAAGAAGGAATCCCCTTCAACTAAAATTGCCAAGTGCTTTCGGCTAACACTTGCCCCAGAAATGCAAATGTCACAATTTTCTTGAGATCCCAAAAGAATTTTGGGTTTGTTCAGAGGGAAAATTCGAGGCTCTTCATTATCGATGAGAATTTCAAGACGCATAAGTCAATTCTAAATGAAGTGGGGGCCGTAATAAAGCATATTCTTAAACTAGTGGGGGTAGATTACTACTGCTGCAGCTGTTTTATCTTTCCCCCATCGGGTAATTTTTAAAAACTGATCTTCTGGAATAGGTATGTGAACTCTGCTAATCACAGTTTCATGATCCCATTCTTGTTCGGGATCGTGAATATAAATAAACCCATCGTCATAGGCAGTTATCACAACCCAGTGAGGAGCTTTACTACTATAGAAGTGGTAGGTCGTAATAAGAATAATGGGCACTCCGCCATTTTTAAGGACGGCCTTTAAATCATCAAGAGTGAAGCGTTTTTTTAGAACTTCAATGTTGGTTTCAGCGATTTTTTTAACGAAATCCTGATGAACAAGCTCAATAATTTTTTTCTTACTTTGATCTCGGACCGAGTCTACAAATAAAGGTCTTGAATGAGATAAATACAACTCTGCTCTAAAGCCCCTTCTCCATGCCGAAAGGGCCAGGCCGTGAGGACCGCATCCACCATGGCCAGAGGTCATAAAAATGGTGGTTGCCTCCCGCCAAATTTGCAATTCGTTGGAAAGAGACATGTCATACTTGGGATTAAATGTTTTCATCGCCATCAAGAGACAAGATGGCCCGCAGGTAAACTCTGTTCCCTGCTGATGATAAGGAATATTTAATCTTGGAGTTTTTTTTAAATTCTTTATTCGCTTTTCAAAACACAAAGCGGTGGATCCATCGTCATAATAATCATCTTTCTGAGTAAACTTAACGTACCCCAACCTTTTATAAAGCTTAATGGCCCCTTTATTGGAATGCTTCACTTCCAGCCTCATATAGGCGCAATCCTCATCATCTGCTGCACGATCTTCTAATTCAGAAAGAAGTTGTGAAGCCAGACCGAAGCCCTGAAATTCTTTTAAAGTACAAATAGAATAAAGTCTGGCGAGGCTTGTACCACGATTAATTAGAACAAGCCCGTATCCGACCAAAAGCGTCTTGTACTCAAGAACAAGAAAAACAGAATGAGCGTGTTTAATCATCCAGTGAAAATTACGTCGACTGAGTTGATCATAGTCAAAACAACGATTTTCCACCTCCACCAAGCGCGGAATATCACCAATTTTTGCTTTGCGAATTTTTACCTTAGAAGGGTCAATCGCCCCCTTGAAGATGCGTTCCATTCTGATATTGTACTTAAAGTACATCAAACTTCACCAATAAAAGGTGATAAACTTTTTCGGAAGGCACGTGGCCAAGATTATTGTAATTGTTGAAAAGCTCAAAGACTGGAATTCCTACTATCCAGTTGAGCAACTTATGACGCCCCAAGAGTATCTTGTTAACTGGAGTGAAAAACCAGAGACCTCAAAATCAAGCGGTGAACGCTTCAAAATAATTAATCTTTGTCGAAATTATAAATATCTAAGCAATGGCTACTATTGTTCACTTCTTGCAGAAGCAAGAGGTCATTCGGTAATCCCTTCAATAAAGGCGATAAATGATTTAAGTCGCTCCTTCCTCTATTCTTTACAGACTGAGGATCTGGATCTTGCCATTCAAAAAGCTTTCAAAAATCAGTCCACAGTAGAAGGATTAACTATCTCCATTTTTTTTGGCAAAACTGATAAAGAGCAACTCCAAGATGTTGCGAGACAAATATTTGACCTATTCCCTGCTCCAATTCTCCAGGTAGATTTTGAGTGGGATAAGAAATGGGAAATTGAGAGCATAAGAACTGCTGCTCTGAATATGTTAGGTCCGACTGAGGAAGATAAGTTTGCAGGTGCTCTGGATGAATATTCAGGAAAAATTTGGAGAAAGCCAAAAGCTAAAAAGAAATACCGCTATGATCTAGCAATTCTGCATAATCCGACGGAAAGTATGCCTCCATCTGATAAAAAGGCGCTGCAGAATTTTATCAAGGCCGGTAAAGAGAATGATGTCTTGGTGGAACTGATCGAAAAGAAAGACTATTCACGAGTTGCAGAGTTTGATGCCCTTTTTATCCGTGAAACAACTGGCATAAACCACCACACATATAGATTTGCAAAGAAAGCTGAAAGTGAAGGCCTAGTGGTGATTGATGATCCTATATCTATTTTAAGATGTACGAACAAGATTTATATGCAGAATCTTCTGCACTCAAATAAAATTAATGGACCAAAAACATTTGTCATAAATAATACTCAAGAGCAGCTTAATGAGGCGGTAGAAGAAATTGGTTTTCCAATGATCATTAAAATCCCAGACGGATCTTTTTCAAAAGGGATTCATAAAGTCCAAAATTTAGCTGAACTAAAAAAAGTGACTGATGATCTTTTTAAAAAAACAGCTCTACTCCTTGCTCAAGAGTATTTTTATACTGATTTTGATTGGCGAATTGGCATTCTCAACGATCGTCCCCTTTTTGCCTGTAAGTACTATATGACTAAAGGTCACTGGCAAATTTACAATCACGACAAAAAAGTCAGTAAGGGAATTGCCTCTGGCAATTCTGAAACCTTTCCAATTTCAAAAGTACCTAAGCATGTAATGTCTACTGCGCTTAAAATGTCTCACTTAATCGGAGATAGCCTTTATGGAGTAGACATTAAAGAAAAAGATAAAAAGGCTTACGTTATAGAAATCAACGACAACCCCAACATAGACTCTAACGTTGAGGATTCAATTGCAGGGATGGATCTTTATCATAAAATTATTTCTGAATTCGTCAGACGAATTGAGGAAAAGAAATGAGCACCCTGCCCCGAGTCCTCATTTTTGGAGGGACACACGGCAATGAGTGGACGGGAATAAAGATTGTTGAACACTATCAAAACTATTTTAAAAATAAATTTCCGAACTTGGATCTTGAATTTATTCTTGCTAACCCGGAAGCATTTAAACTCAGGACTAGATATAAAGATGAAGATTTAAATCGGGCCTTCCAGTATCTCAGTGAACAAAGATCTTCCTACGAGTCTCAAAGAGCTCGTGAGATTTTAATAAAAATCAATGAAGCTCCTTGCTTTGTGATTGACCTCCATACCACCACTGCAAACATGGGAAATACACTAATTGTCTCCCATTACAACGCTCGTAATCTTGGCCTTTGCACTAAGGTAGGAAAAAAATATCCACTTTGTAGAGTCATCGGTGCTCCCGATCCCAACAGAAAATACCTAGTTAGCCAGTCTGACTTTGGCGTCATGATTGAGGTTGGGCCAGTTGCAAATAATATTATTTCAGCGACTCAACTTGAGTCTACCTTGGGTCTTCTTGAAGGAATTTTAACCGAGCTTTCTCTCGGAATAATTACATCCCCTGGTAGTCTTGAGATGTATGAAGAGAAGCTGGATGTATACTATCCACAAGATGAAAAAGGCAACGTAAGTGCCTATATTCACTCTGGTTTTCAAGGAAAAGATTTTCAGAAAATTAAAGGTAAATATAGGCCATTCATGGCCTTTGAAGGTGGCGAAATGGAGCTTGAAACTCTTGAAGAGTTGTACCCTATTTTCATTAATGAAGCTGCTTACTACCCGCAGCAATTGGCCTTTACCCTTTGCGAGAAAAAGCTGATCAGCTACTAATAACGCAACAAGATATTTTATTGAGAAATTTTGTCTGCATCAAAGTATTAAAATAATTAAGCTAACATCTTGCGCAGTCAAAAAACTTCGATTAAATTTAAGGTAATCAATCAAGAATTACGACTCATCTTAAATATCATTTAGATGAATCATTAAAAGGAGAATTTATGTCTAAGTATTTCGTA
>CANHJD010000050.1 GCA_947461145.1 Bacteriovoracaceae bacterium | reverse complement strand
TCTGCGAATTCAGTCAAACCCATGTCCGAGCTATTTAGTCGCGAGTAGGTCTTTTCTAAAAGCCTCTCAGGTTGAGTATATTGAGAATCCCGAAATCCATAGGCCTGATCAATTAATTTCACCATCTGGTAATAGGGAGCTGATCTCAATGCATTTATGGCGATCGGGGCCCCAACGCTCAAAGGTACGGCAATCGCAAAGATTACAGGGTTAGAAACCCCAACAAGAATCCCATAAGCTGCCGAAGAGCCAAATACAGTGCCTACAAGATCATCATTCAGGGCCTGACTCCTCCCTTTTGCTTTGTAGTCTGAGCGACAGTCTGCAAGGGCCGAGCTCATAATAGATAGAGTAAGAGCACCTGTTAAAATTACCTTTTTCATATCAATTCCTCATTCATTTCATTCTCTAGGTAGGGAGAGAATAATTTGGCCAGCTATGATTTGGCAGAAAAAATGTTCCAATAGGCCAAACGACTAGAATAATTAATAAATCTTAAGTTAAGACCCCAATCTGTATGACCGAAGGGTCTATATGAGAATATTTCTCTTCATCTTAATATCCCTAGTCACAAATACATGGTCCCAATCATCGGATATGAGAGAAATTGAAATTGATTTTATGCAAATGTGCGAGGATGAAGCAAACAATCATCTTGAACCTTGCAATGAACTAGAGACTAAGACTTTACCAATTGAAATAGATAAGGATCTACAAAAAATTTTATTCCAAGACTCACCAATTTTAAGGAAGAACGAGTCTTGCTTAGCGATTAAGGAGCTTGCCCAGAAAAATACACTCCCAATAACTCTATTCAAAACTGATAATACAGGGGATCTTTGGAAAATAAAATTTTCATTTGGATTTACTCGAACAGATTACTCAAAAACAGATATGCAGTTAAAGACATCGGCAATGGATATCATCGTTAGGGACTTTGAATTTCAAGAAAGAACATCTTCGAGCTATTATGACCCGGCCAATTGGACAGAACCTCAGGATACTCTGCGATGGATAGATGAACCAACAAATACCTTTAATCTATCTATCCAAAAAAATAAGAATGTCTTTTATATTACAATATTTCATCCCAAATTTTTAAAATTGGCAGGGCAAGAAAAACAGGTTACAGGCACTCTTGATGGCGCCCCTGTAAATGAAAAACTTAATCTTGATAATCAACTAGGATGGAATTACTTCGGAAACACCTACAGACAACTTGATTGGCAAATCGGCTATGGAAGAAGTTTTACTCTTTCTGAAAAGGATAAAAAGACTTTTACTTATACTCCACGCCTAAATGCAGGTATCTCAACGGGCAGAAACCTTTCTGCCTTTAGAGGAGTTGAAAAACAAGCACCATCTCAGATAATGGGATTAAACGCCTCGATTGGACAACGATTTGAATATGAATATGGTAGGTACTATGTCTATCTCGATGATGAAGTGACATTTTCAAATCTAAATCATAGCTTTATGGACGGAACAGCAAAGTATAATATGCTTTATAATCATCTCTCTCTTGGGGTTGGTATTACGCTTTATGAAAGAAAGAGGCAAAAATCAAGAGCCACTAGGCAGTCCTCTTTAATGGATCCACTATAAGCTCGTAAGTACCTTTTCGGAAGACAATGTTGAGATTTTTTTCTTTTTTTGCTCGAGAAACAAGACGGCTGACTTTTTTTAGATCCTCCTTATCTTTAGGAGGCACTCCCCAGAGGATTTCAAAAATTATTGGTGCTGGAACAGGTGCTTTATTTTCGATCAGTATAGATACAAGTGAGTCAAACTTCGTTGGACCAGAGTTAATTTTTAAAGATGATCTATCAACTATTTTCTCAATATTTTTGTTTAAACAAATTGAGAAAAGACACTTTGTCCCAGCGTAATGAAAGTTCTCTCCGTAGGTGCTGGGAGATGAGGCACTTAATAATTTCCAATAATATTTTGCCTCATCAATCTTCTTTTCCTCAAGTGCCTGGATGAGTTTTATTTGATTAAGAAGAAGTGGTATTTTTTCAAACTCTTCCTCATAAGCATAGATGGGGGAATCTTTAACTATATGATCGAGTAACTTCTTCATAAAGTTATAGTTTTCATTAAGGTTGAATTTGCGATATTTCTTCATTTCACTAAGGACTTGATAGGCCTCATGGAATTTCTCAATCTGGATTAAATAAGAAAATTTATCTACGCAAAACGAAATGATGTCACTTTCCGATAATTCATGTTTTCTCTCTTCAATTTCTTCCATAACAAGCTGCGCCTGCTCATAATTTTCTGAAATCTGATAATAGCAAAACTGACATCTGAGTAGTCGCATTTCTTGGTGCATACCTTCCAGGGGGATGGCTTCCATTACGTTCAGAACAAGTCGCATCTGCTCTTTTTGGTTCAAATTGGCATAAATCCAAAAGAGCGTGAAGTTTGCAAAAAAAGAAAAATAAGGCGCTTTTAGATTGTTTAGAATCTCAATCGAGGCATGAAGATAACTCTCAGCCTCTTTAAGGTTTGAGCGATTATTTGAAGCACTCCCTAAAAGCAGTAGCCTCTGAGACTCAACGAATTTTAACGGAGAAGGAACTGAAGACTTCATTAATTCTATGACTTCAATATTTTGATTATTTCTGATTTTCAGATAACCATCAATAATGAGCTTTTCCGTTTTTGTAAGCCTTTTATCTTCCAAGGCATGCTTCATCCTTTCAGGATTAGAACTGAAACCCAAAAGAAATTGATAAAAAGCTTTTTCTTTCATATAAAAATCTAATTAGAATTTTTGGTTATATTAAGAAAGGTCTTCAAAAGATCCTCTGCAACTGTTTTTTCAATTTTGTAACTTTTAATTAAATAAGGCACACTTTGTGGACTGGCATCAAGGTCATTCATTATGTAGGAAAGTTCTTTTGTTCTAAGACAATCAAGCGAGCTGCACTGACTGTTAAAGGGTTCTATAATTCCGCGAAATTTTAACTGATAATAGGTGGCGATTAAGTCAGAATTCTGAGAGGGATTTAATTTAAAACCGCAGAGATTCAACCGCTCAGTCAAAACAGCTGAAAAATAGTCGAACTTGGCATCCATCGTAGTCATTCGGTTATAGGGTTCTATATATATATTATCTCGAGGTATATGACCGAAAGGGCCAGCGGTAGGCCTAATCTGAGCATGTGCAAACCCAATAAAGAAAATGATAGAAGAAGCAGAGAACAATCTCATTATTTTGCCTATCGGTAGAAAGCGAGCAATACTTTAGTCTCGCAGTCTGATAAGTCTCATTTTGGCTAAAGAATTAAGGTGCTCTTAATTGTGACAAAGATTTAAATTTTTCACTGGTTTCTCTCTAAGAATTGCCGATAATGAAACATACAAAAACGAAAGGTATCCTCAATGAACATTGAATCGTATGTTAAATTTTCAAGACCATTCATCGATGCACTTAAAGAAACTTTTAAGGTTATGGTTTCAACTGATATTACTCCACACTCCCCAAGACTTAAGTCTGACAGTAAAGCACGTGGCGAGATCACAGCAATGATTGGTATGAACGGAGTGATAGAAAAAAATGGTCAGCAACTCAAGTTCAATGGCCTCATAGCACTCTCATTCAGCAAAGAAGTCTATTTAAAAATTGCTTCTGCCATGATGATGCAGGAATTTACCGACTATCATGAGGACATGGAGGATACAGGTGCAGAAATTGCCAACATCGTGATGGGGAATGCGAAAAAAGTACTTGCAGAACAAGGTTATAAAATTGGCATGTCTACACCAACAAGAATTAAAGGTAAGGATCACGAGATAAAATATCCATCAAATACTGTCGTTGTTGAAACATCAATTTCAAGTGACCATGGTGAGTTTACGTTTGATATTTGTTATCAAGAGGCCTAGAGGTATTTTTTTAGAAATGCCTTAAACTTCTTGAGAAGATCCAAGTTATAATTTCCAACTTGTTCTATCATAATTGCATCCAGTACTTCCTGTGGGTTCTTACCAAGGCATGTAACTTCCCTATCATAAAAAGCACAGAGCGAAAGAACCTCTTGCGAGAGGGTCAATTTCGTTAACTTCCGTGGGAACCCCTGTCCAGAAACTTTCTCTTCATGAGTCATAATAAGCTCCAGAACCTCTTTATCCGCAAACGACTTATCCTGAAGACCAGAGACACTCTTTTCAGGATGGGCTTTATAGATCGAAAGCTCCTGAGCATTCATCTCCTTCAAGTCCTTAAAAAATAACTTTTGATCCTGAACACTAAATTGAGTAAAAGAAGAGTCATGATAAAAAGCTGCAATACCAAGTGCATTTAAATTAATATTACTTTTTAATTCGTCGGCAAATTTTATTGAAATTGAGACAGTATTTACTAAGTGTGCTTGAATCCTTGAGGCCAAGTCAGTACTACCGGTTCTAGATTGTGTAACAATCCCCCTAAGTATAGTGTCACTATTAGCGACTACTTTCTGCAAAATATCAGAGGAAAATTTCGCCAAAGTGTATGTCTTTTCATTGTTGGCATCTTTTAAAATCATATCAGCTGAATTTTCACTTACATCTAAAGCAAGAGAAGTTTTAAAGGTCTCGGGATTAAGCTGGATATTTTCAAGCTGCTGACCTAAAAAGTTTTCATATTTAATCTCGTCATTTGAATTTATGTGGAATTTCTTAACACCTTTGTTGCGGAGGCGATCTAGTCGGGTACTGTCGAACTCATCATTCTCATGCAAATAATGAAAAAAGTTATTTCCGACCTTTATATAAACATTAAATGGGACGATAAGTCCTGGGGAAATAGTAGTTAATCTTATTGAAATAAAATTCATGAAATTATTATAAAATAAGGTAAAATTAAAGACATCAAAATAAACGCAACAAGAGGTAATTATGGCTTTCAATCCAAAACAAAAAATTCTGATCGTTGATGATATGAATACTATGAGAAAAATCATTAAGGGTATGCTTCAAAAAATGGGTTGTGATAATTTAACCGAAGCAGACGATGGAATTCCTGCATGGAAAATGATTCAAGATGCCCACGCTGCAGGTGCTCCTTTTCAATTCGTCATTTCAGACTGGAACATGCCAGGAATGACAGGTCTTGATTTACTCAAAAATGTGCGAAGCAAAGAAGAATTTAAAACTCTGCCATTTATGATGGTAACTGCTGAAGCCGAGCAGGCAAACGTAGTTGTGGCCGTTAAGGCGGGCGTTAGTAACTACATCATTAAACCATTCAATCCAGATACATTGAAAACCAAGATCGATAAAATTTTCGGAAAATAAATGGATGATATCTTGGAAGAGTTCTGCAATGACTCTCAAAAGATTCTTGCAGAACTTGAATTGATTTTAGAAAAATTAGAGGATAGTCCAGAGCAATATATTCTTCTAGAAAGTTATGGTCAAAAAATCGATAGAATAATGGGAGCCGCTAAATCCCTAGGGTATGAAAAGATTGGATCACTTAGTGAGTCTTCAAAAACAATTAGCTATAAAGTTGCTCAAACAAAAAATAAAGAATTCATAAAAATAGCCATCGCCATTCTTTTTGATGCCGTAGACGCGATAAATGAAATCTTGCAAAATCTGATTGAAAAAAAAGAAGAAATTATAGATATCTCAAGAGAAAAAGCAGTCTTTTCACGTGTTAAATTTATAGCAGACAGACTTACCCATATTCAAAGGGCCTCTGTCGCCATTGATGATCAAGAGCTCCTTGGCATGGCCGATTCATTTGCAGAGCTTAATAAAAAATAAGACCATTTATTTTTTTCTAAAAAAGACTGCTGTTCCATGAACAATCTGTTCAAAATCTTGAGATAATCCAAACAAACTTTCAGCTGCACCTAAAACCAAATACCCACCAGGATTAAGTTGTTTTAATAGTTCTTGGATAATTTTTATCTTGTTCTCTACACTTTGATAAATAAGAACATTTCGACAAAAAATGATATCAAAAGGGCCAATTGATCCCCAGTTATGAAGCAGATTAAGTTTTTGAAAGGTTATACCACTTTTTATAAACGGCTTCACAACCCATTTATCCTCTTCATTCTTATCAAAATAATGAAGCATCAGCTTTGTAGGTAAACCTCTTTGCACCTCAAGCTGTGAGTAGATTCCAGCCTCAGCTCGTTTTAAAATAGTCTCAGAAACATCCGAGGCAAATATTCTAAAATATGGAATATCAGAATTTAGTTGTTTGGCCTGATCAATTTCCATCGCTATTGAATAGACTTCTTGACCAGAACTTGAAGCAGCAGACCAAATCTGAATTGAAGGCTTTTTACCACCTTTTATTATATCAGGGATCATAGACTCGCTAAGTGCTTTAAAAATTGACTGGTCTCTAAAAAAGCTTGTTTCATTGTTTGTCGCCAAATCAAGCAATAGAGATTTCATTTGGCCAAAGATACCGTTACGAGCGGTTTGATAAAGGCCAACGATGTCTTGGTAACCCAATTGAACTGAAATATCCTTGAGTCGATGTTCTAGTTGAAAATAATTTGCTTCGACGTAAACAATACCAAGCTCAGATTGAATGTAATTTGCAAAAAATTTTAAGATTTCTAAATTTTCCATTATTCGCCTAATACCTGTCTTATTTTTTCTAACGTAATATCCGCAGTAAAGGGTTTCATCATGTACTCTGAAACCCCGGCTTCAATCATCTGAATTATATCACTGGGACTGTTTTTTGATGTTAGCATAATAACAGGTGTTTTGAGTCCCATATCTTTAAATTCCTGAAACGTTGCAGGACCATCTTTAATAGGCATCTCCCAGTCCAGAAAAATAATATCAAAGGCCGTGGGATTTTCTTTAATTTTATCGACGGCCTCTTGACCATTATATACATGAACAATGTGATCTGTAACAGGTACAAGACATTCCTCTAGAAAAGCGTGGATAGATTTAGAATCATCGACACTTAGTATTTTTAACTTCCTCATAACTACACCTTCAAAGCTGCAAAAGTTTCTTTAAACTGTCTTAAATTCGCCTCATCTTGAAAAAAGTTTTTTTCAGAAGCATTTGCAATCACACTACCTCTTAAACTCCAGCAGCAGTCAACCGCTTTGAGCAAGACTGCTACATCATTTGCGATTACCTCAGCAGACCTATCCATTACAGAAGGTTGAACGGTAGCTATATAAGACTCCATAGAAGACAGGATCTGCGACAATTTATCGAGTGCAAGCATGGCCATTTGAATATTCAGACTACTCACAATCTTTGCGACATCCCCTAGAAGCTTTTTGCAAATTGCTCCATCTGTACCTGCATTATCCTTAATTAATGATAGTGCAACCCGAACCATCTTCTTTTTCTTCTCATCAAAAACCTCTTCGAGTTCCGAGAGTATACCTGGTTGAATATTTTCTGAGAGGTCATCAAGAGAAATTTTTATTTCTGATGTAGCTGATGTGACTGGAGCTTTGGGCGTAGTTACAACTGGTTGAATGACGGGAGCAGCAACCGATGTTGTAATTTGAGACATAAACTCATCCAACATACTGGTCAATTTCTTTAAGTCAATCAATCCCTTCTTAACTAAGATATGCCCAAGTGGTTTTCTCAAGTCATCAATGACACTAAAGGCACGATCTTGAATTTCTTGAGTCCAAGTTCCTAGTGCCTTACAGGCCTGAACGAACTCAACATTATTCTCCTGCTGATATCGAAAAGCTTCAAAAACCTTTTTGGCAGGAAGTATTTTTTTTTCAACCACAACTTGGCATATCGGAGGTGTAGTTGAAATTTGCTCAACTAAAGCATCTACTAGATGCTCCTCAGTAATGACTCCCTTTTCGATAAGGAATTCTCCAAAATACTTGCTTGTCATACGATCACCGTTTTTAGAAATTGAGTTATTTCTGATAAGTTCATAATGTCGTCATAAGTGTCATTAACAAATACAGCACCAGGCATGCCAAAAACAACGCAAGATTCTTTATCTTGAATCACAATCGCACCTCCAGCATCATGAATTCGTTTTGCACCGGCAGCACCATCCTCACCCATTCCCGTTAAGATAACTCCCAGGAGCTGATGATGAAATATCTCTTCTGCAGATTCAAAAAGAAAATCTGCAGCAGGACGAACAGAGTTTCGGAGATGATCTTGAGTAAGCTTAATCACAAGACCATTAACATCTTTATGAACAAACATATGATATCCACCAGGTGCTAGATAAACATTTCCACCCTTAGGCCTTTGACCATCTGTTGCTTCATGAACGGGTATTCCAGATATGTCACCAAGCCTTCTGGCCAGAATTTGAGTAAAAACTGGAGGCATATGCTGAACAATAAAAATAGGAACACTAGGAACACATTTTAAATTCTCAAAAATTGCCTCAAGGGCATTAGGACCACCCGTGCTCGAAGCAATAACCACTGCCTTGGGTGAAAAGTGTTTGAGATTTTTCTTTGTTGAAGTGTAATTGGCCGAAACCGCGGGGCGCAGTTGAGAATTTATTGAGATCGTCGCAGTAGCGCCAGAGACTCTATAAGAACTCTTGCTAAACTGAAGAACCCTAGGAATTAGGGCTTCTTCAATCATTTTCTGGGCCTTATCAAAACTCATATCATCTGATGAAGGCTTTGCTACAACATCGTCAGCACCCGCTGCTAGAGCCTCTAGGGCCTTCTCAGCCCCACTAATCGTCTGAGAAGAGAAAACAATAATTTTTGCCTTTATCTCTAGCCTCTTCATCTCTTTAATAGTCTCCAGACCATTAAGCTCAGGCATTTCCATGTCAAGTGTAATGAGGTCTACTTGCTGCTGCTGAAGTTTTAGAAGGGCAATTTTTCCATTGGCGGCCGTACCAACGACCTCAACATTCTCCACCCCACTAAGTGAGGCAGAGATTTGAGAGCGGAAAACAATTGAATCATCAACAACAAGTACTTTCATTATGAATTTACACTTTTAACAAGAGTTTTTAATTTCTCAGCTAGTTGAGTTAGAGACTTCGCTGCATCTAGAGTTTGAGAAGCACCGGCCGAGTTTTGTTTCGCGGCACCTGAAACTGCACGAACGACGTTAGCAATTTCTTCAACCCCTTTATTAGATTCTTTAACAACTCGGGCAACTTCATTTGCAGTGGCGGTTTGTTCTTCAACCGCTGCAGCGATTGCTACCGAAATTGAGTTTAGTTTTTCTATAACTGTACTAATTCCATTGATCGCTGCGACAGCACCTTTACTATCACCTTGGATGGCATTAATACGATTCGTAATATCATCAGTCGCTTTTGCTGTTTGTTTTGCAAGCTCCTTAACTTCGTTTGCAACCACAGCAAAACCTTTACCTGCCTCACCAGCACGAGCTGCCTCGATAGTGGCATTTAGAGCAAGAAGATTTGTTTGTTGAGCAATTGAGCTAATAACCTTAATCACGTTTCCGATCTCTTCAGAACTTACCCCAAGTTGTGTGATTGTTTTATTAGTGTCAGTCGCGCGCTTCATTGTATCTTTAGAGATATTTGCGGCCTCTGAAGTGTTACGTGCAATTTCTTTAATTGAGGCCACCATCTCCTCAGTATTTGTTGCCACAATCTGAACACCCTTAGCAACCTCTTCAGTATTCGCTGCTGCTGTAACAGACTGTTGAGAAGTCACATTGGCATTTTGGTTAAGATTTGTTGCAGTTGCAGATAGCTCTTCAGCTGCAGCCGCCAATTGAGAGGCAGTTTCTTCTAACTCATGGGCGAGCTTAACACTGCTAGTGATGACTGACCAAGTAACCATTGGCCCAATATATTTTCCGTTTGCATCAGAAATTGGCGAAACTAGTAAATCTAGCGTTTCAGGCCCAAGGTGAATTTTGGCCGAGTGAGGTAAATTTCTCTTATCAGAAATGATCTTCATCTGATGCTCTGGACGTTTGTGGAAGATATCAATTTTTTGACCCACAAGATTTTCAACTCTATCAGGAAGATATTTCTCTAATGTCTTCAATGTAGTTTTAGAAGCCTGGTTCATATAGGTCAATTTACCAGTCAAATCAGAAAACATGGTATTAATGGGAGATAAATCTACCATTTGACTCATCATTGCTGCTTTTTCTTCTTGAGCGATTTTTTCTGTCACAATTGACCATGTCACCATAGGTCCAATATATTTGCCGGTTGAATCACAAATTGGTGAGACCAAAAGATCAAGAATTTCTGGGCCCACATTAATCACAGATTTAAGAGGAAGATTTTTTGAATCTCCAATAATTTTCTTCTGATGAGCGGGATTCTTATGAAAGATATCAATTTTTTTACCAATTAAATTTTCCACTCTTTCAGGTAAGTACTTTTCAAGTGTCTTCAAGGTCATTCTTGAAGCCTCATTCATATAAGTTAGATTTCCTTCGGTATCTGAAAATAGAGTATTGATTGGTGAAAGATCCACCATCTGCTTCATTACTGCCATTTTTTTAATCTCAGTAATATCCGAAGCAATTTTTACTACTGAATAGTATTTACCAGACTCATCTTTAATTGGACTATACGCCGCTTGAATCCAAACCTCTTTGCCAGACTTAGAAAGACGTTTAAACTCACCGACCTGAGGGATCCCTTTTGCGAGCTGATCCCAAAACATTTTATAGCTTTGTCCTAAAGTGTACTCTCTGTCGCAAAAAAGACTATGGTGCTTACCCTCAATCTCACTGGAAGAATATCCTAATGTTTTTAGGAAATTTTCATTCGCTGAAAGGATATTACCAAGAAGATCAAACTGAATCGTCGCAAACGAGCGATCAACTGCCTCGAAGTAGCCAAATGCAAGCTGATTATTAACTTGTGTCATAATTCCGTCCTTTTATACGTTTAGAAAATCTATTATTTTTTGTATATCGATTACACTTAAAATATTATTTGGGAGTTTATAAACTCCTGTCATAAAACGAGAAACTTGTGGAGAAACTGTTTCTGGAGTATATTCATATTGATTATCCTCCAGTTCCAATACGTCACCCACCTCATCAACCACTAAGGCAAGCAAATAAGATTCACACTTGCAAACGACATTAATTTTTCCATTTTCTGCATCTGATCTGTTTATTTCAAACAATTCTCTTAGACCAACAGCTGTCGCAATCTGGCCTCTCAAATTAATAAGACCCTTGATATAATTTGGTGCGAGAGGAACCTCAGTAAGGGTCATCGACTTAGTGATCTCTTGAACCATTTTTATGTTGACTCCGTAGAGCCTTTCGTCAACCCAAAAAGTAGAAAACTGATTTGAACTCATTAATGTACCCCTAGCAAATCATAAAGAGCATCTAACAACTCATCACTTTTTAATTTTTCTAAATATTTATTAAAACCAGAATCGATACCGCGCTTTTGATCCATTTCATTGAAGCGCGTAGTAAGTGCGATCATTGGAATTGATTTAAATTTTGGATCAGTCTTTACAGATTTTGCAAAATCGTATCCATTCATAGCAGGCATTTCAATATCAGATAGGATAAGCCCATAATGACTAGAATCAACTTTCTTTAACTTTTCCCAGGCCAAAAGACCGTTCTCAGCATGATCAACTTCAACTCCAATAGATTCGAGTAATTTGATTACTTGGCGAGCAAAGAAAACCGTATCCTCTGCAAATAGCACGCGTGTATTAGAAAGCTTCTTCTTCTTACGTGAAGAGACTGGAATTCCAATAACATCATCAACAATACTAAGTGCATCTAAGATAGTCACAACCTGCTTATCATTAAAAATCACAGTCCCCATAATCCCTTTAACTTCTCTGAGGTTTTGAGTCACTTCACGGTCCGAAGTTAAAATATCCACGATCTCATTTACGACTAGTCCAAAGTAACGATTATGCTTACTAACAACAACAACAGAAATTTTGGATTCAGTTTCTTGAGTCGAGTTCTCCTTATGACCAAGATACTGATTCAGATAAATAAGCGGAAGTAGTGATCCTCGGTATTTAACCATTTTCTCAATACCAGAAATTTCAACTTCTTTTTGATCAAATTCCTCAAGGCGATGAACCAGAATTAATGGTAAAGCAAAATAACCGGCAGTCGATAACTTTAAGAAGAGATATTCGCTTCGATTATCGACTTGAAATTTAGGCGAAGTGAGAATCTTTGAGTCGCCCTCTTTTGACTGATTCAGACGATGGGCGCCACTGAGCTCGGCCAATCCTTGAGTGTCTAAAATTAAAGCGACGTTTCCATCTCCCATGATCGTAGCTCCTGAAAAAGAATTAATTTTCTTTAAAAACTGTGGGAGTGGCTTCACGACTATATCTGCCGTATCAATGATTTCATCTACAATCAATCCATAGATATGATCATCTGTTTTCAAAACAACAATATTAAATATAGTTTTAATTTCTTGATTTTTTATAATGGGATTAAGTATCCCTGACAAATCAACGAGTGGTAAAAGCTCTCCACGCAATCTGTAAACAAACTGCCCTTGAAGCTTTTCAATGGCCTTTTTATTTTCCTCCATGTCAACTCTAAGCAATTCTTGTAACTTTACCTGAGGGATGGCGAAGTAATCTTTTTTTGAGCGAATTATCATCGCAGGAACAATTGCCAATGTCAGAGGGATGAGAAGTTTAATCTTCGTTCCCTCACCGACTTGACTTGAGAGATCTATAAGACCACCTACTTTTTCTATATTTGTCCTAACGACATCCATTCCAACACCGCGGCCTGAAACAGATGAAACATGATCGACTGTCGAAAAACCAGGAGCAAATATTAACTGCTGAATTTCTAGAACTGAAAGTGATTCTGCTTTTTCTGAGCTGATGATTCTCTTCTCTAAGGCCTTAGTTAAAATCCTCTTTGGATCAAGCCCACGTCCATTATCACGAATTTCAATAATGACGTGACCACCTTCCTGAAATGCCTTAAGGGTTATAACTCCAGTGGCAGTTTTCCCCTTTTTAATTCTCTCATCTAATGGCTCTATTCCATGATCGCAAGAGTTTCTTACAATATGTGTAAGTGGATCTTTGATCGCCTCAATTAAAGATTTGTCTAGCTCTGTTTCAGCACCTTCAACAATAAGCTCAATATTTTTACCAAGCTCTCGACTCAAATCTCTAACGACACGATTAAATTTCCCAAACACAGCGCCGACGGGCTGCATTCTTGTCCTCATCACATTATCCTGCAATTCGCTTGTTACAAGATCAAGCCTCTGAGTCAAACTAAGAAACTCATTATTATCACTTGATCTAGCATATTGAAGCACCTGATTGCGCGCTAAAACCATTTCACCCACAAGATTCATCAGTTTGTCGAGAAGTCCGACATGAACACGGATTGTTGAAGACTCCACTGAAGGCTCATCAATTGAGGCAACACGCTTATGTAAAAGATCCGGTGCTTCTAAAGTTTCATGAGAAGAAACACCAGAAGATGTTATTTGTATTTCTTTTTTAACAAGCGTAGCTAAACTCTCGATCTGACCTTTATTCAAATCAAATGATGGCACGAGACTATGGCCTAACTCAAACTCGGCAGAAAAGCGCTTATTCGAAGTCTCAATTAATTTTGGAAGGATGAGGAGTAACTCTTCATGAAGAAGTGGATCATTCTCTAAGTCTAATTTTGGATTTTTTAATATTCGAGAAATGAGATCTAAGCTTTTAAAAACCTGATCAACAAAATTTCTATCAAGCTGAACTTTTTTACGTCTTACTGGTTCAAGTGAAGCTTCTATGGCATGTGAAATAATCCCAATGCGATGAAATCCAAAAAGCTGAGAGGAACCTTTAAGAGTATGAACATCACGATAAAGTGAATCAATGACATCAGAAGAAATTTTCTGTGATTCTAACTTAGTTAAGACAGATGTTACACGCTGAAGTATTTCTTCACATTCCGCGAAGAATTCTCCCATTGCACCTTCAGCATCAAACTTTGTCATATAAAATCACACAAAAATAAAAAATTAATAAAATTATTCTAGTGAAGAGCTTAACATAAGCATAGAAAATTTCAGGGATTTTTAATCGTTGCAAATAGCTTTGGTAATCGGGCCAAAAAGGCCCGATTTAGATAAGAAAAAATTAAAGAAGTGGATATAAAAATCTAAATAACAACCAGCATCTTAAAATATTAAATGTTAATTAATTTTTAGGCGGCAATTTCTCCCCGCTTATCAAAATCAAAATTCTCCTCGTAGCTAGTGTCACTAAGAATATCCGACAAGCTCACTAGGCTAACAACGTGCTCATCGATGGTAAAGCAACCGCTAATTCCATATTGTTTTTTTATATTTTTCTCTATAGGCCCTAGTGCTGTCTTGAGATCAACAATTTCTTTCACGACAAAACCAAGAAATTGTCCCTGATGCTTTATAATTACAGTTGAGAGTGATTTCGAATCTGATCCATTTAAAATTGTTTGAGATGACTTTGGACAAATCATCTGATCCAAATCAATTAGTGACATAATTGAATCCCTATAGGGAACGACATAAGATTCTCCACTCTTTTGCAGAAGATCAACATCCAATCTTTCAATTCTTAAAATATCTTTTTCTTCAAGACAGAATTGGCCAGGCTTCTGAAGATTAAAGACGATAACATTTCTCTTCTCCAATATTTCAACTGGTGAATTTGTTTCAGGAGATTTTTTATTTTTTGAAAAATGACTATTATGAATCCCAATTCTCTTCGCAACTCCCTCAACATTAAAAACAAGGCCAACTGAACCATCTGCAAGAAATGTCCCACCAAGATAAATCTCAAGGCCTTTTAGAAGATTAAAGGAGAGAGGCTTAATGACTGCATCCTCAATGTCCATGACAGATTCAACTCTTAAAGCAAAAATTGAATTCTCTGTTTTCATTATTACAATTAATCCCTCATTACGCTCTCTTCCTTCAATTCCCATGAGCTTAGAGATAGAACACAACGGAATTAATCCATTGTTAAATCTAATAACTTCGGCACCCTCAAGGATGGAATAGTCAGATGCAGATAGCTGCCCTTTTTCCATTACTTTTAAAATGTTGTCCTGAGGTATTCCATATGAGCGACCTCCAACACAAACGAATAAACAATTGGTAATAAGAACGGATTTGGGGATAGGGATTTCAAGTCTAAACTTAGAGCCTTTGCCAGGTGTTGATTGAATGATGATTCGACCTTTCATTGACTCAACCGAGTCTTTAACCATACTCATTCCAACACCACGTCCGGAGAAATCTGTCACATGCTCGGCGGTTGAAAAACCAGAATCAAATATCATGTAGTGAAGCTCATCATTCGTCATTTTCTCTGCGAGAGCGAGACTTTTAAGCCCCTTTGAAATAACTTTTTCACGAACTTTTTCAACATTAATACCACCGCCGTCATCTTGTATGTCGACAAGTATATTCTCACCCTGACAGCTGAATTTTAAAAGAAGCTTTCCTTTCGGATTTTTTCCACTTGCCTGTCTCTTCTCGGGAGATTCAATTCCATGATCTATGGAATTTCTAACCATGTGGACGAGAGATTTTGTGAGGACTTCAGCAATAGAATTATCTAGGCGAAGGTCATCCCCTTCAACCGTAAATTCGATATCTTTATTTAATGCTCTTGCTGTATCACGAACGGTTCTAGAAAGAGGTTTTACAAGCGAGCTTACTGGAACACGCCTAATATCAGTAATCTTTGACTGAACATCACCATTAATTTTATGCATTTCATCAAGAAGCTCACTGAGAAGTCCAATCTCTTTGTCCCCTTGATATTGTTTTTCTAAATTTCTTACCGTTTTATTAATCATGTTCCTAATAACAGTCATCTCGCCAGAAATTTGCATAAACTCATTCAGAAGCGTCATTGAAACTCTAAGCTCAGAAGCCTTTTGCTCCTTTGGACCACTACCCATTTCCTGAATAACATCAGCTTGATGAGTAGGTGCTGAAGAAGATAATTCTTCCGGAATATTTTTGAACATGCTGGAGAGTTGTGGGATATCATGTGAAGAATGGACCCCAGTCTTAAATTCATTCACAAGAGTCTTTAAAACATCATTACCTTTTAGAAAAGTAGAAACTAGCTGCGGAGTCACTGCACGCTTTCCTGACTGAACATCCTTCAAAAGATCCTCAAATGAGTGAGAGAAAGTATGCAGGTCTCTTGGCTCAAAAAATCCTGAAGATCCCTTGATAGTATGAATTGAGCCAAAAATTCTCGCAATAGCATCTTGATTTTGAGGATTATTTTCAAGGTCAAGGCATAATTCTTCGATATTTTCTAAAAGATTAGAGGCATCATCAGTAAACCCTTTGAGCATCTCATATTCTTCTTTAAGGGTCTCAACTCTCAACTCTCCGTCTTTTTTGAGGAAATTTAAAAAATCTTGAGTCCTAAAAGGTTTTTCAAAAAAAGCATTAACTTTTAATTCGTCACCTTTTTTTGCCATTTCAGCATCCACAACTCCAGACAAAATAGCAAAGGGAACCTCGCCGACCTGATCCAAAATTTTCTTTCTAAATTCAAAACCATCAAATGGTGACATTTTAAAGTCAGAGATAACAAGAAGGACTCTAGATTTATTTTTGCCGATAAAATCAAGGGCAATAATTGGATCTGCAAACTCAAAAGTATCAAAACCAAATTTTTCTGAATTAAATTTGAAGATCTCAAGGGCTTTATTGTCATCATCAACATAAATAATAGCAGGCCTTAATCCACTCAATTCCTGTTCAATTATTTTTTGCTTTTCTGCTGTCGATGCATTTTCCCAATTCTGTGAGAAGATAGTTTTGCTCATATTAAACGCCTCGCTTTATTAATAAGCTTTTCGGCAAAATAGGGATAAATGATTAAGAAAATAAGAATTAAGAATTACTTAAAAGATTAAGCCGTTTTTTTTTCGGGATTTGGAAAATCAATAATTTCATCTGTATTAAAACGAAGAGTACAATCGCTTTTAAATTGCTTACAAATACCTTTTTTAAATGCCTGATCGATTTTAAGCCATGCGGCCTGACCGTTCTCGTCAACTTTGGCTTCATTCAGAGATTCTTTCAGGAGCTGAGTTCTAATTTCAAATAATTCGTCAGAAATAAACATATGCTTATGGGCCGGAATAGGTAGTTTGCCACAATAAATAGCAGGTCCACCCATGGCCTGTGACATAAAGTCACTTTGCTGGATCTCAATAATGTCTTGCTGAATCTCTTTAAAATATTGGCCTATCCAAGGATGAGCGTAGATTTTATCGTAAAATATTTTATGAACCTTCTCTAAAGTCGGCCTACCGCCAATGAGATCAAAAATTGTTGATTCACCAAATTTAGTTACCATAAAAACCCTTTCGGACGTTTGTGTGAAAATAGTTAAGGAAGCTTTCTGTAAGCTTCCTGTGCCATTTGGACTTCCATTAAGCTAGGCTTTCGCCTGACAGAAATGAAGCCAGATATTTTTCCATGAACATAACAAGGGAAAACGAGAGCTTTCACCCAATAGAAACCACCGGTTTTAGTCTTATTTTTTACAATTCCACACCAAAGATTTCCAGATTCAATAACGTCCCACAAATCCTTAAACGCAGTTTTCGGCATGTCCTCATGCCTTATTATATTATGTGGTTTATTTAAAAGTTCACCAGGAGCATAGCCAGCAATTTCGTAGAATTTACTATTTGCAAAATTAATCCGCCCCTTAACATCAGTCGCAGAAATCAAAACATCCTCATCCTCAAGGATCACTTCTCCAGCTTTACTTTTAAAACGATTATTATCAATGAAGATACTTTCAGCAACCATTGGAGTAAGTCGCTCAATCGGATTGGGCGCTCCCTGAAATAAACCCTGCACATTCATCATTTCAAGCAAATTGATGAATGAATCCCCAATAACACTTAGTTCTTTGACCTGGTCATCTACTTCGGCAGATTGTCCTGCTAATACTTCAAAGGCCTTTAGATTATTTTGTATAGTATTTCCAAATTCGATCGTCTGATTTGAAATTGAGCGGATATTTTGTCTAGAGCCATCAATATTTTT
>CANHJD010000049.1 GCA_947461145.1 Bacteriovoracaceae bacterium | reverse complement strand
GAATGAGAAGCTCATTCCCGTTAAGAATTTTATGGCCCATCGTTCTATCCCAATTGTTGTCTTTGTAGGTTATACTCCGTCCCGATCACATGATCAATTAACAAAAAGTAAATTCAAGGACTTAAAATGGAAGATAAAACAAATATTCATATTGCTCAATCGGTAGCAATTTTGGTTGACGGAAATAACATCGAAAGATCTCTCGAATCGGAATATCGAAATAGTAGCATGATGATTAATTTTGATGTCCTCATTCCCCGCTTACTTGGGGGCCGGGGCCTTAACCGCTTAATCTACTTCAGAGAGGGGAAAAATATTTCATCTAAGCTCGCAGAAAGACTTCACACGAACTACTTTGGTTCCGTTCGCCCCTGCCATAAATCGGCCGATATTCCTCTCAGTATTAATGCCACACAACTGGCGAGTAAGGTTGATGCAATTATCATTCTGTCTGGTGATTCTGATTACGTAGAGCTCGTTAGGCATTTGAAATCAGAAGGCGTGAGAGTTGAAATTTGCGCTGTTGAGGCAACGACAGCAGGAGTTTTAATTGAGGAAGCTGATTATTTTCAACCGATTTTAAAAGAGGATTGCTTCAGTTTGGCCCAAGCACAACCAAAAAAGAAAGTTCGCAGATAATGGAAAACTGATCTGTATCATTTTGACAAAACTTATCAGTCGAATAAAGATGTTTAGGAATAACTATCGGAGAATCTTATGTCGCAAAACCCTGCAGGTCTTAAAGGTATTGATCACTTAGAATTTACAGTTGAGAACCTTAATTCCCCTACTCTTAAACTTTTTTCAACAATGGGTTTTACTGTTACTGCGGAGACTCTGGATTCTAAACTTTACACCCAAGGACAGGTTCGTTTTCTCGTTAAAGGGTCACAAGACGATAATAGTCTTTCCAGAAAATATCTCAAGGCCCATGGTGAAGGAGTTAGCAAAATTTCTTTTCAGGTGGAAAACGTTGAGAAGGCTCTTGATATCACTCTTAAAAACGGAGCTAAACTCATTGCTGATTATAAAATCGAAGAGACTGCTAATGGTTTAACTAAGACGGCTTCGATTCAGGGGTTTGGGGATGTTGTGAATGAATTTGTGGAGCGCCCAACATCTGAATTCAGACCAGGATATCAAAATGTTCTTACTGATCCTACGGCACAACCGCTTAAGACCCGAGTTTCAAGAATCGATCACCTCACCAACAATGTTCCGAAGGGACAAATGGAGCATTGGGTAGAATTCTATAAGCGCACTTATGGTTTCATTGAGACAAGATATTTTGATATTAAAGGAACAAAAACGGGACTTAATTCCAAAGTTGTTCAGCTCGCAGATAATTCTATTATTATTCCAATTAATGAACCAGAGCGCGAGGGCGGAAAATCACAAATTCAAGAATTTCTAGATGTGCATAAGGGACCAGGAGTGCAACATATTGCCCTTATGACTCCAGATATTATATCGACAGTTGGAGAGCTTAGAGAGAGAGATGTGAAGTTTTTAAATGTTCCCTCTACTTATTACGAGGCCATAACTTCCAGACCATTTAAAGTCACAGAAGATCTGAACACTCTGGAGAAGCTTAAATTACTTGTTGATGGAGATCCTGAAGGTTACTTGCTACAAATTTTCTCAGACACTTATATAGGGCCTCTCTTCTTTGAGTATATTCAACGGAAAAATCACTGGGGATTTGGTAATGGTAATTTTCAGGCCCTATTTGATGCAATTGAAAGAGATCAAATAAAGCGCGGGTATCTTTAAAAGAGGTACTCCATCAATACTTGGTGAGACAATTTCAAGATTGTTAGTAAAACGATCACTCTTAGTAATGCCCTAACAAATTCATTTCCTTTTAATAGGGCTAGCCTTACGCCAATAAATGCACCAAAAATATTAAAAATCATCATTGGGATAGCATAATTAAAAAGAAAAGTTCCCTTCGTAATGAAAAATAATAATGCTGCAAGGTTCGTGGTTAGGTTGATGATTTTTGCATAAGCAGAGCCTTCTACAAAGGTCATCCCAAGAAGACCAACAAAGGAAATAATTAAAAAGCTTCCCGTACCTGGACCAAAAAATCCGTCATAAAAGCCAAGAACTGAACCAATAGCAATAGGCTTCCACAAAGAAATTTCAACATCTGATTTATGATCTACGAGACCAAACATTTTACTTCGAATAGTAGCGAGGAAAACGATGAGTAAAAGTATAATAAAAAGTGGCTTGAGATATTCGTTACTCACTTTTGAAAGAGTGTAAGCGCCTAAAAATGAAAAGATAAATGCGGATAAAATAGCTGGGACTATGATCTTACGTAAAAAGGGTATTTGCCGAGAGTAACGAAATGCAGAAAAACCGGTTCCGGTTACAGAAACAAGCTTATTTGTTGCAATAATTGTCACAACTGAAAATTGAGGAAGAACCATCATAAGTGCTGGCAATTGAATAAGTCCCCCACCTCCAACGATGGAATCCACAAAGCCTGCCCCAAAAGCGGCTAAACAAAGAATGAGTAGATCGTAGCTAACCATTTGAGAATATAGATTATCGCCCACCTGCATAAATGTAAAGAAACGCCAAAAGTTAAGACTGTGTTAAGAAACCGGCCCTATCTCCAAAAACCTCGCTCAACAGGTTATTATTCCGACCATTAAGGACAATCTTTATGCGTAACATTTTATTTCTTATTTTTATTGTAATGAGTTGCTCAAAACATGAAAACGTCTTGATCATTCAAAACAAGGGGTCTGATACTCTCGTTAATCTTGCTCAGGCCTGGGCGGAAGAATACAAGAAGGTTCATCCTCAAGTCGCAATTGCAGTGTCTGGTGGTGGTTCTGGAACAGGCATCGCTGCGCTCATTAATGGTACAGTAGATATTGCAAACTCTTCTCGTGCCATGAAAGATGAAGAGAAGGCAGAAGCATTAAAAAATAATGGTAAAAACGTCAGCGAATTTATTGTTGGTATGGATGCTTTGGCAGTATTTGTACATCCAGCAAATCCTCTTCAGGGGCTAACTCTAGAAGAAGTCGCCTGTATTTATGGTGAGGGTGGAAAGTGTACATACTGGAGTGACTTGAGAGGCACAGTTGTGCCTGGCTGCCAGGGCAATAAAATCATTCGTGTCTCAAGACAATCAAACTCAGGAACCTACCAGTATTTTAGAGAAGCAATCCTTGGAAAGAAGAGGGATCTTAAATTAGGTTCAATGGATTTAAACGGCTCTAGAGAATCTATTGATCTAGTTGAGAAAACTCCATGTGCCATCGGATACTCAGGTATGGGCTATCTTTCTAAGCATGTTAAATCTCTTTGCGTTTCGAAAACTTCGGATGCTGAATGTATTTTCCCAAACCTAAAAACAGCAATGGATAAAAGCTATCCCATCTCACGTGAGCTTTATATGTACACTTCAGGAGAACCTTCTGAGGAAGTAAAAACATATATGAATTGGACACAAAGTGAAGAGGCAAAAAAAATCACAATCAACTCTGGTTATGTACCGGCCCCGAAAAGGTAGTTATGGAAAATAAAATTACAGAAGTTGCTCCACTAACAATGGAGTGGCGCCATAAAAAAAGCACAAAGCCAAAATCTGAGAGGATTCTTGAATTTATTATCAAGGCCGGTGGGTTAAGCTGTATTATTCTCATCATAGCTATTTTATTTTTTATATTAAAAGAATCTGCTCCATTTTTAATCGACCGTTTCGACTTTAAAGAATTCTTTATGTCCACTGAGTGGTATCCAGCCTCAGTTGTAAAAGTAAGATACGGGATATTGGCCCTTCTTGTAGGGACACTCCTTGTAACTTTTCTTTCTATGCTAATAGCTGTGCCATTGGGGCTGGCCTGTGCGTTTTATATTTCAGAATTCTGCTCTCCCCAGTTAAGAGAAATTTATAAAATTCTTATTGAGTTTCTAGCTGCAATTCCTTCAGTCGTTTGGGGGTTCATAGCTATTATGATGATAAATCCTCTCATCATATATAGTTTTAACGTTCCAATCGGACTTAATATTCTGAATGCATCTGTGATTCTTGCCCTAATGTCCCTACCTTTAATAGTTTCTGTTGGTGAAGATGCCTTGAGAGCGGTTCCTGAAACATATCGTGAAGCTGCAGAAGGCATGGGAGCAACAAAATGGGAAGTCGCAACCAGAGTTCTTCTTCCAGCTGCCAAGAATGGATTAATGGCCGCAGCTCTTCTTGGTGTAGGCCGTGCTCTAGGGGAAACAATGGCCGTTTTGATGGCCACAGGTCATTCAATCCAAATACCATCTAGCATTTTTGAACCTGGCAGAACATTAACTGCAACAATTGCCGCTGAGCTTGGGGAGTCACCAAAAGGTGGTGAACACTACCAAGCACTTTTTGCAATTGGTTTAGTACTTTTCGTCCTCTCATTTATTGTTAACCTCACTGCGGATTACCTCATCCGCGGAAGAAAGAAGTAACCTATGTTTAAACCAAGTATCCATCTCCTAAATAAGGAGATCAGAGAGAAGAATTTTAAAAATGCCTTAAGCCTGATCACTTTCTTTTTATTTTTGCCGGCCTTAGGAATCATCTTTTGGTTATTTATTAAAGGCTATCCGGCACTTAACTGGAACTTCCTTACTCAGGATCCTATCAAAGGAATGACTGCAGGGGGAATATTCCCAACAATTGTGGGAACTTTCTGGCTTGTTATTATTAGTGTTATTGTCTCATGCCCACTGGGAGTTTTAGCAGCGATCTATCTTTCTGAATATGCTAAAGACGGATTTCTTACTCGAACTATACGGCTAGCGATTTTAAATCTTGCTGGAGTTCCAAGTATTGTACATGCTCTCTTTGGTCTTGGGGCTTTTGTTCTTTTCATGAAAATGGGCACAAGTATTCTTGCCGCCTCATTCACTCTTGCCGTTATGAACTTACCGGTCATTATTACTTCAACTCTCGAATCGTTAAAAGCAGTACCACAATCTTACAGAGAAGCTTCTTGGAACGTAGGGGCCAGTAAACTTCAAACGATTCGATATATTGTACTTCCCAACTCTATCCCCGGAATTTTGACAGGAGTGGTTTTTGCCGTTGGACGTTCTGCAGGTGAAACAGCGGCGATTCTTTTTACTGGTGTGGCGTTCTACTTGCCTTTCCTACCTCAGACTGTTTTTGATCAGTGTATGGCACTTTCAATGCACCTTTTTACAATTTCAACTCAGGTTGTAGGTGTGCCTGAAGCTTACCCATATGCGACTGCCCTTGTACTTATTCTTCTCATCCTCTCGGTGAACTCCATCGCTGTAGTATTGAGAACGTACTTTCGCACAAAGAGGAAGTGGTAAGATGAAGAAAAAAATTGAAATTAAAGATTTTTCTATCGCTTATGGAAAAAAAACGATTATTCAAAATTTAAATTTAGATATTTATCAAAATGAAGTGTTGGCCATTATTGGTCCGGCAAATTCTGGTAAAAGTTCGCTGCTAAGATGTCTAAATCGTTTCACCGACTTTAATAATGAAGCCAAGGTTAGCGGCGACATTCTCTTGGATGGAGTCAGCATTTATGAAGATGAGGACTCCACGTTTTTAAGAAGACGAATTGGAATGGTTTCTCCACTGCCGGTTGGACTTCCAATGACAATTAAAGAAAACGTAACCTATGCTCCTCGAATGGCAGGCTGTACAGATAAGGCTGAGCTTGATTTCATTCTTGAAGACTGTCTAAAAAAAGCTGCACTTTGGGATGAAGTGAAAGATCGCCTCAATACTTTAGCGACAAAGCTTTCCGGTGGGCAACAACAGCGCCTAACAATTGCCAGAGCTCTTTCCCATCACCCAGAAATTCTTTGTTTAGATGAATTCTCAATCGCCATTGATCCTGTCACGACAATGAAAATTGAATCAGTTCTGCATGAACTCAAAAAAGATATGACCATCGTGATGGTCACCAACGTTATTAACCAGGCAAAGAGACTTGGGGACAGAACCGCCATGATGCTTCATGGAGAAATACTTGATTTGGATACGAATCAAAATATTTTTGGTGGCGTAATTAGAGATGACCGGACAAAAAACTATATTGAAGGCCTATTCGGATAAAATTTATGGCAAATACACAATACGTTGTTAACACAAATGAATTTAGCTTTTGGTATGGGAATTTCCAGGCCCTTAAAGAGCTCACTTTTAATATTTCCTCCTATAAAATCACAGCTCTCATTGGACCAAGTGGTTGCGGTAAAAGTACTTACCTAAAATGCCTCAATCGCATCAATGAAAGAGTCGGTGAAGTTTCTCATAGCGGAAGCATTCAGGTTTTTGGTGAGGATATTTATCACACAACAGTGGCCCTTCCAGAATTACGAAAACAAGTTGGAATGGTTTTTCAAAAACCCAATCCTCTCCCCCTTTCTATTTATGAGAACGTTATCTTTGGCGCTAGAACTCACCTTCGAAAAGTGAATTCTAAACAACTTGATGAGATGGTTGAGAGCTCTCTAAAGCGTGTTGGGCTTTGGGAAGATCTTAAAGATAAATTGAATAAACCGGCCCTAGGCCTGAGCCTTGAGAAACAGCAAAGGCTCTGCATCGCACGCCTACTACCTCTTAAGCCAAAACTACTTTTGTTGGATGAACCATGCTCGGCACTAGATCCGGCCGGGATTGAGGCGATTGAAACTCTGATTAAAGATTTAAAAAAAGACTACTCTATTCTTATTGTGACGCACTCTATGAGTCAGGCAAAACGCGTTTCCGACGAAACCATTTTCATGTATATGGGTGAATTAGTTGAAATGGGTGAAACCAAAAGCCTCTTTGAGAATCCTAAAGAGGAACGAACTGCTGCCTATATTGAAGGTCGTTTCGGTTAAAGAATTGCGGGCCTATCGCCCCCTCTTTTTTTGACATCTCTACCGCTCTCTCGCTATGGTTAAGTCACAAAAACTTAACCTATAACGCAAGAGGCAAAGATGTTTAAAGTAATTGCTGTTTACCGAGTTCCGGCCGATGATGCTGCAAAAGCAAATTTTGAAGATCACTACAAAAATATCCACACTCCCATTTGTCTAAAAATTCCTGGAATTAAAGAACTCAGAACAAATAAAATTTTTGGTGGACCAACAGGGGCTTCAAATCTTCACATGGTAGCTGAAATGTGTTTTGAAAATAAAGATGCTTGGAAAGCGGCAATGAAAACTCCAGAAATGATGGAGTCCGGAAAAGATGCTATGAAATTTGCTGGAGATCTCGTTTCCGTACATTTTGCCGAAGAAACAATCATCAAAGCATAAGAATGAAAAGTTTTGAAAATATTCTCGTAACAAAAAATTATCGAGATCATGCACATATTGCCTTAATACAACTCAATCGTCCTAAAGTTCTGAATGCTCTTTCAACAGATCTTATGAAAGATATTATTGAGGCACTCTTCACTCTTGAAGATGATAAAGATGTTAGAGTTATTATTCTTACTGGTAATGATAGAGCTTTTGCTGCAGGTGCCGATATCGGTCAGATGGCAGAATCAACTCCAGTAGATCAAATTAACGACAACCGCTTCAGAACTTGGAAGCAACTTTCACTTTTTACAAAACCGATAATAGCTGCCGTTAACGGGTTCGCTTTAGGTGGGGGATGTGAGCTTGCAATGTCTTGCGATTTTATCATAGCTGGAGATACAGCACAGTTTGGCCAGCCAGAGATTAAGATTGGTACGATTCCTGGTGCCGGTGGAACTCAAAGACTCACTAGGGCCATTGGAAAATCAAAAGCCATGCTAGCAGTTCTTACAGGTGAGATGATGGATGCCTATGAAGCTGAGAAATCAGGACTTGTGGCCAAAGTTGTTCCTGGTGAAACTCTTATGCAGGAAACTTTTGAGATTGCGAAAGTTATCTCAAATCGCGCACCTGTTGCCGTGAAGCTCGCTAAAGAAGCCGTGAATATGGCATTTGAGAGTTCACTCAAGGATGGGATGGAATTTGAAAGAAGAAATTTCTATCTTACCTTTGCTTCAAGAGACCAAAAAGAAGGGATGAAAGCATTCATGGAAAAGCGAGAAGCAAAATATGAAGGCAATTAGTCTCGTAATTTTATTTTTTATTTTTTCTTGCTCTTCAAGTAATCGAGATCAAATTGACCAAAAAAAAGATCCTGTTGGCTATAGCCTTGATTCAAAAAGAGATGAATTTAGGTCATGTTATCTTGAGAGTGAATCGTACAAGGGCAAAGATGCAGCCACACAAGGGATAATTGAGGTTGGTTTTAGCATTGATAAAGATGGCAAATCCAACAATGAGAAGATAGTGAAATCTTCTTTTAAAGATGCAAATCTACATGCGTGTATTTTTGGTATTTTAAGAATGATAAATTATTCCATCCCAAAAAATGGTCTTTCAATCGAAGTCACCCGACTTATTAACTTTTATCCACGAGATAATGAGTAACTATGAAAAATTTTGAGACAATCAAATATGAAATAAAAAACATGACGGCGATTATTACCATCAATCGACCGCAAGTTTACAATGCTCTAAATATTCAAGGGAAGCTGGATATTATTTCAGCAATCAAGGAAGCGAATAAAGATTCAAATGTCCGCTCCATTATCCTTTGTGCCGAGGGAAAGGCATTTTGCTCGGGTCAGGATTTAAATGACCGAACGGTTGATGCCTCAAAAGGTCCTGTCGATATTGGTCATACACTTGAAACGGAATGGAATCCCTTAATTGAAGCGATCAAGCGCTCTGAGAAAATCATCGTTGGAGCAATTCAGGGGGTTTGTGCGGGTGCCGGACTTTCAGTGGCATTGGCGTTAGATCTCAAGATCGCCGCCCCAGGAATAAGATTTATTTCGGGCTTTAGCCAAATTGGCCTTGCCCCGGATGCTGGCATGAGCTTCATGCTAGTTAGACAAATGGGGTACACAAAGGCTTTGGAATTCGCAATCTTAGGGAAGCCACTTCTCTCAGAGCAAATGCTGGAGTATAATTTCATTAATCAAATAGCCGAAAATCCTCTAGAAGAGGCTGTAAAACTTGCAGGGGAAATCAACAACTTGGCACCTCTGTCAGTAAAAATGGTGAAGAAGAACTTCCAATATGCTAATGAAAAGGAATTAGGGGAAGTTTTAAGTCGCGAGAAGTATGTTCAGCGCTTTTTGGGCTTCTCAGAAGATTATAAGGAAGGTGTTTCGGCCTTCCTGGGAAAACGTAAGCCACAATTTAAAGGTCAATAAGATAAGGAGAAATCCATGAACCAGTACACAACAGAAGATTTAAAACTTTTTGAAGAAATAAAAAATGGTCGTACTTTCGATTCTGATACTGAAATGCCAGAAATCTATCGTAAAAATCTTTTAAATCTATTATGGATGCAAGCCGATTCTGAATACGCTGGTGGACTTGGTTACATGCCATGGATCGCTAAAGCTCCCAATGCGCATGAACGGGTTTTAGTGGCACAAATTGTAAAAGATGAAATGCGCCATGCTCATGTCATTTATAAAATTCTAGATGATCTGGGCCAGAAAACACACGATCACATGCTTAAGCATGAATTTGACTGGAGAATTCCTGAAGATCTGGCCAATATAGGTTTCTCGCGTGCTAAAAAAGATAAGCGAGTTAATATTTTCTATTATCAAATTACTCACTGGGAGGACTTCTGTCTTTTCAATTTCCTTATGGATAGGGCCGCTGGACATGTTTTAGAGGACACACTTAACTCCTCTTATCTTCCTTGGAAAAATGCAATTGGGACAATTTGCAAAGAAGAAAGCATGCACCTAGCACATGGAGACAAAACTGTTAAAGAGATGGCTCAACATCCAGAGAAGAGGGCCTTCCTTCAAGAGCGCCTCAATCTTTGGTGGCCAAGGGTAATGAATACTTTTGGTAAATCAACTGGCTCTGGAAATGATATTTATCAAAAACTTGGACTTAAAAATCGATCTAATGCAGATGTACGCGCAGCTTTCGTTAAAGAGATTAATGACAAGTGCGCAGAATGGGGATTGAAAGTTCCAGAGTATAAAGAAAACGAACAGCCTCTCGAATACCCTCTTTCTTAAATATGAATTTACAAAAAATAGTTGTTATCGGTGCCGGAACCATGGGTTCTGGCATCGCTCAATGGTTTACTCAACAAATGTGCTTTGTTGAACTTGTAGATAGCTCCCCTGAGCAACTAAGCAAGGCACTCGCTTCGATTCATTCATCTTGGGATAAATTAGTTGAAAAAGAAAAACTAACAAGTTGCCAAGTGAATCAGATGAAAAAACTCCTTGAGGTCAAGTCGCTAGATAAAGTTTCAAGGACGAGTGATCTTGTCATAGAAGCGATTATAGAAAATCTGGATATAAAAAAAGAGCTCTTCAAAAACTTAGACGAGTTTTTTGCTCCCCATACGATTATCGCCTCGAATACTTCTAGTTTTCCAATCTCAATGATGGCGGAAGCTGTTTCACACGAACGAAAAAGCAGATTTGTTGGCCTCCACTTCTTTAATCCAGCAACCATTATGAAGCTGGTTGAGGTGATTAAGGGAAAAGAGACTGATGAGAAACTTTGCTTTGACCTTTATCAGTGGTTTGACTCAAAAGATAAAAAACCTGCTCTTTGCAAAGACTCTCCAGGCTTTATCGTTAACAGAGTCGCTAGAAACTTTTATGGTGAGCCTTTGCGAATTGTTGAAGATGAAAGTGAAGGGAAGATGAAAGAAGTTGACCGCATATTGCGCGAAGTGGGTGGGTTCAAAATGGGCCCCTTTGAGCTGATGGATCTTATCGGAATTGATGTTAATTATTCTGTGACTTGCTCAGTTTGGAATGCTTACAATGAGGAGCCAAGGTTCGCTCCTCATGCACTCCAGAAGAAGATGGTGGAAGAGAGAAGATTTGGCAGAAAAACCAAACGAGGATTTTATAAGTATGACTAGCGTATCATTCAGCAATAAGATCATCCAATTTGGTTTTGGAACAAAAGTCGAAAAAAAGAATTTTCTTAAGGATCATTCTGACAAAGATGTCTTCATGGATCTAAGCTGTTATGACCCTGCCGAATTTTATAATGAATATCCAAACCTTAAAGGTTGCTTTGCTGCCCTCTTCTGCGACGAGGAGAAGAAAATTGAGATTCACTTCAAAGAAAGAAATCTCGAAGTTCTTTCAAAGCTAAATGAACTTGGTTTCAAACCTTTTGAAGTAACAATTATCTCTTGCGGTTTTATTTTTCCTCGGACAATCGTTCAAATCATTAATGAAGCCCACTATGCTCTTGAAGAAAATGTAGCCTCAAAAAAAGACATTGATCGGGCAATGAAATATGGAGTGAATTACCCTAAGGGACCATTTGAATGGTCCATGGGACGGGAAACTTATGTTAAGGTTCTTTTGGATGAGCTCTACCAGAAGACTAACGATAAACGCTACCTTGCCTCAAAATTAATTAAATAAAAAAAGGCTCCTTTAGGGAGCCTTTTTTTATTGGTTACACTCAGCTTTATTTAATTTTAAATAGAATCGTTTTTTTGCCAAAGGCTTGGCCACTCCAGAATTATATATCTGGATATAGGCGTAGTCCTTGCAGCCTCCATCAGGTTGATTAATGGTTTCACATTCAAGAGAAGCTTTAATCGGTATATTAAGTGCCTGTGAATCACTATTAACAGCATACATTTGAGGATTCGCTTCTTCTCCATCCCATTTAATGGCCCCTTGAAGAGCACCTTTTTTATACTCAACTTTAACGATAGCAGGAAACTTAATAAACTCTGAGTCACCGCCCTTCAACTCCAACTTGAGATTATAAGAAACAACTCCGTTTTCACCACATGATGTAAGTGGATTCTCTCGGCTAGCAGGTGATTCATTCGTTAGTTCTATATCATTGAACGAAATCTTCATTGAAGCAGGGTTAAAATTGTTTTCAAATGAAAAATTGCGCTTCATTAAAGAACTAACGATGATGTCCTTAAATTGTCCTGGCTCTCTTACTTCACTACCCAATTCATCTGCATAAAGCATATGTTCAAACCAAAGCTTAGCACTAAGAGCAGGGTGATTTCGAGTAAGCCTCATCGCCTCAAGGGTAAGGTCAGAAAAGTCAAACAAACCTTCGCGACCATTGCTCTGAATAACTGAATCAAGCATATCACTCATGGCGCCACCATATGACTCCCCTTCATCATGGAATTCATTGGTGAGGTAGAAGCCTGTTGCATTCATGATTCTAAAATCATTCATTCCAGGGAAAGTGGCTCCCTTGATTTCATGCTCCAGGATAAGTTTCGCAATAAAGTCTGCCATTCCTTCAGATAGACCACCATATCCCCCCTTAGAATCTGCAAAGCCAAGGTGGGCCCCCATCAATCGATCCATAATTCCATGGCCAAGTTCATGCCAAATTGTTGGATTATCTCGAGCGAGATTTGGCTGATTAGGATTATACGTCGTAAAATTGATCGTATTATCATAATAGTAAGCATTATCTTTCATTGATATATCTGGATCAAAGAGAAATGCGTGAAAAGGGCGAGTAGATAATTCTTCATCCTCAAACCCCATTTCAACTAAAGAGTCCATGAAAACAGTTACACCATAATATACCTGAACTTCATCAAATCCTGAGTTAATGTAGGCGGCTGGATCATGTTCTGGAAGTCTCTCAGGAATGCGACTAAGTAGCTCGCCATCAGAACTTATTGTTTTTCCATAGTATCCACTAATAGGCTTAGCTTCCCATTCACCATCAGGATTAGACCATGAAATAAGATGATTCACTCCGCGACGAAGTGGAAAATTAACTTCTTTAAACTCTTTTACACCAGGGTGAAGATTAATCGTCGCATACTTGCCCTGAAGGAGCATACCAGATGAAAAATTATTTCCCCGTGAGGGGAACTTGCCCACGGCTTCGTCCACTTTTCTTCTAAGAGAAGCCTCAGACCAAATACCATTCAATTCTCCAAATGATGTTTCAGCTAAAATAGGGCCATATCTAGTCTCTGGAAATTTTAAACTTTCAAATACTGCGAGAGGATTTTCTCCGCCATCAGGAATTGTAGATGAAATAAATTTTAATTCTTTCGTTTCAAAAGGAAGCTTTTCACCTGTCGCTTCAACTTCTTCATAGATTGGGAACACGTTTGCAGTAACAGATACATACTTATCAACCTGAGGAAACTCTCGGTAGACTTTTTCAATAATTTGATTTCTCAGGAGGGAAACTGAAATAATATGAATTCCTCTTCGTCCTCGAACCTCAACTTCTCTAAGAAGGTCACCATTGACCCAGTGATCTTTAAACTTCATTCCGAGGATTCGGTTATCCGTTTGATGCTTTGCCACTTCAGCATTAACAAGAGTTGAAATTGCCTGTGACAGTTTCCTTGATTTTATTGCGAGAGGAGAAAACTTTGCTTTTTTATATTTGTAAGAAAGATTCTTTTCATTTGTTTTAGCGCTCTCATCGAGGTGCATTTCTGCAAGGACAAGTTCTCCGGTGGATTTGTTGCTCCAGATTCTTATTGCTGTTTTTGCAACAGGGATTTGCTCCGACTGCTGAACAAATAATTGGTAACGACTTGTGGCGAGATTACGGTCTTCAACAAGATAGAAATCGGAAAGATCAAAATGAGCATTAGCTTCTAGGTTAGCCTTTTCAATCATGGCCCCAATCGTGGATGGAAGTTCCCCCTTTCTAATTTGGGCTTCGTAGCTAAAGGCTGAAGACATACTGAAAACGAAAGAGGCAAAAAACACGATCTTTTTCATGAGAATTCCTTCTTCGAACAAGGGTAACGACTTTTTAGATTAAGTTGATCACCAAGCCAAGTTCTTTTCTATGATATTTTGGGTATTTATCCTGTAATTTTTACACTGTGCGCACGAGGATTCTTATTTTCCCAACCCATAGATTTCTTGATAATATGGCGCTGTTCAAAATCAAGGAAATTTTATGAAGAAAATCTCATACTTAATTCATGCGCGACGAACTCCTATCGGTAATTTTGGGGGAGTCCTTTCAGGAATGAGAGTTGATGACATGTTAGCGGAGCTTTTTAAGGATTTTTCCAACACTTGCAATTTTGATCTTAAAGAAATTGACGATACCATTATTGGTTGCGCCAATCAGGCCGGGGAAGACAATAGAAATTTGGCCCGAATGTCTCTTATGTTGGCAAAATTTCCTTTTGAAGTTCCCGGGACGACAATAAATCGTTTATGTGGATCCTCATTGGATGCTGTAATAGATGCTCATGCAAGAGTCCAGGCGGGATTAGGTGACTGCTTTATCGCTGGAGGGGCAGAAAGCATGTCAAGAGCTCCTTACGTTATTTCCAAAGCAGGAAATGGTTTTGATCGCACTCAGAAAATGTGGGATACATCTATTGGTTGGCGATTTGAAAATCCCAAGATGTCCCAATTATTTCCGCTTCTGGGAATGGGTGAAACAGCTGAAGAAGTTCAAAAAATTCATCATATTTCTAGAGAGAAACAAGATGAATTTGCTCTTTTCTCACATCAAAAGGCAATCAAGGCGCAAGAACGAGGTGAATTTAAAGAAGAAATTCTTCCCCTTACAATTGAAAATAAAAAGGGATATTTGACTGTTGCATCTGATGAAGGGCCAAGAACAGACACATCATTAGAAAAACTTGGAAAATTAAAACCTGCTTTCAAAAAAGATGGAACTGTAACTGCCGGTAACAGTTCTTCTATAAATGATGGCGCAAGTATGGTTGTTGTTTGTTCTGAAGAATTTTTAAAACGACACAAGCTTACTCCCCTTGCGATGATTACAGGAGGTGCCGTACACGGACTTCATCCAAATACTATGGGCCTTGGTCCAGTAGGTGCAGTAAAAAAACTTTCTCAAAAATTTGGTTATAAGATATCTGATTTTGATTTAGTAGAATTAAATGAGGCTTTTGCCGTTCAGGCGCTGGCCTGTATAAAGGAACTTGATCTCGATCCTGAAAAAGTGAATAAGAATGGTGGATCGATTGCTCTGGGACATCCTCTCGGATGCTCTGGAACTAGAATTCTTACCACCCTAATTCATCAGATGCAAAAGAATGCAACTTACAAGAAAGGACTAGCGAGCATGTGTATTGGTGTTGGGCAAGGAATTGCTTTATCAGTGGAAAATTGTAAGTGAAAATCCTTATTATCTTCATTTTTTTATTTTCATTTCAGGCAAGTGCCTGTTGGGAGCTTAAAGGCACAATTGCCGTTGATGGTGAAACATTCACCATTCAGCAGAAAGTAAACCATGCCAAAGATTACTCTTTCCAAGTTGGAACGTTTATTTTTAACTTTAAAATTATTACTGGAAAGGCCAAGAACCATACCATCACCTACTCATTAGTCGAAAAGAAGCAAGCAAAACTAAATCTGATTACTACGGGCGAGGATGAAATTTCTGAACAAAAAATGAAAGAAATTTATGCGAAGGGCGAGCAAGGTCAGCCAAATACAATTTTTACATTCTTTTTAAAACATATCTAAGGAGATCCTATGAGAGAGATCAAACTTTTTATCAACGGTGAGTTCCAAACATCTTCAAAAGATTTTATTTCTTCAAACCCGGCCACAAATGAGCCTTTTGCAAAAGTCTACCTGCCATCTGAAAAACATATTGATGCAGCTGTCGATGCTGCAGAAGAAGCTTTTCATTCTCATGAGTGGCGATCCATGGATCAAATAAAGCGTGCAGAAATCCTAGAAGCGATTTCTGAGAAAATGAAAGAAAGACGAAATGAACTAACAGAAGTAGAAATTGCAGATTCAGGCTCATGTGTTAGGAAGGCAAAAGCGGATGTTCATAATGCAGCTTCTTACTTTAAAGTTCTTGCAGGACAGCTTCGTAAATTTCAATTTGAAGTAAAAGATGAGTCTGCTTCGAGAGCGGGTTTCTCAAATAACTTTAAAATCTATGAGCCGGTTGGTGTGTGTGCACAAATCATACCATGGAATTTTCCTCTCGTTATGGCCGCATGGAAAATTGGTCCTGTGATTGCCTCTGGTTGTACAACTGTTTTAAAAACGGCTCAAGAGACACCAGCCTCAGCAGCAATTTTAGCAGAAATTTTGAAAGATTCTGGTCTTCCTAAAGGTGTTGTAAATATCATTACTGGCGGAGCCGCAGAAGGAGAGCATCTTTTAAAGAATCCTAAAGTAAGAAAAGTTGCTTTTACAGGATCTACCCATGTTGGAAAAAAAATCATGGAAGGTGCGGGAAAAAATCTTCAACGACTTTCACTTGAACTTGGTGGAAAATCGGCCAATATCGTTCTCGATGATGCTGATCTTTCCCTCGCAGTTGATGGAGCACTTTATGCATTTCTTTATCACTCAGGTCAGGCATGTGACTCAGGGACACGACTTTTCGTCGAGGAGAAAATATATCCTTCTTTTAAAGAGGCCCTTATAAAGAGGGCTTCCGAAGTTAAGGTTGGACTTCCTCATGATCCGGCAACAGGCTATGGCCCGGTGATTAATAAAAAACAATTTGATACCATTATGGGCTACATCAATACTTCAAAAAAAGAAGGGGCTAAACTTCTTTTTGGTGGAGAAAGAGTTACTGGGGGAGAATTTGATAAGGGTTACTATATCAAACCGACACTTTTTGAAGTAACTCCCGAAAATACAATCTTCAACGAAGAAATATTTGGACCAGTTGTTGCGATTACTCCCGTCAAAAATGAAGACGAGGCGATCAAGCTTGCTAATAAATCTGTTTATGGTCTGGCCGGTGCCGTATGGTCTAAAAATTCAGAAAGAGCAAAAAGTGTAGCTAAACGCCTTGAGGCGGGAACGATATGGATTAATGAATACCATCTACTCAACCCTGGTATGCCTTTTGGTGGCTACAAACAATCTGGGCTAGGAAGAGAAATGGGAGAGGAAGGACTAAAATCCTATCTTGAAGTAAAACACCTTTGGATCTCTGACTGTGATGAAAGATCTAAGAAACCTTGGTTTGATGCCATCTTTTAATAAATGAAAAAAAGACCCACCATACGGTGGGTCCTTTCTTAATAAGATCTTATGCAGGAATTAGCCGATCAACTTTAGTGCATTTTGTCCTGCAGAGTTAGCCTGAGCAAGAACCGAAGTACCAGCAGCATTTAGAATATCATTTCTCGCTTTTGTTGCTGTTGCTTCAGCGTAATCAACATCACGGATACGAGAATTTGCAGAAGATAAATTTTCAACGTTAACTTGTAAGTTATTTGATGTTGAAGTTAATCTGTTTTGGATCGCACCAAGGAAAGCGCGGTAACCAGAAACTTTTTCAATCGCTGAATCTAAAGAACTCAATGAAGACTGAGATCCATCTTTTGAAGAAATATCGAGTTCAGCAACTCCTAGACTATCCATTTTAGAATTCACTTGTCTCGCATCGTAAGTAATTCTATCTTGGAAACCATCATTATTAGCACCAATCTGGAAGTCATACTTATCGCCTTCTCCATTCAATAGCTTTTTACCGTTGAACTCTGTAACTTGCGAAATACGCTCTAGCTCCAGTTTCAAGTTTTGGTATTCCATATTACTAAGAGAACGTTCAGAATCTCCTACAGTATCAGAAGATGTCTGGACAGCTAGTTCGCGCATACGAGTAAGGATAGATGAAACTTCATTTAGGCCACCCTCAGCGGTCTGAACCATTGAGATACCGTCGTTGGCGTTTCGGTCAGCTTGCTTTAATGAACGAATATTCGCCTTCATTTTTTCAGAGATCGCCAAACCGGCAGCATCATCTGCAGCTTTTGTAATACGAGTACCTGAAGATAGCTTTGAGAGATTGCTTTCTGACTCTCTACCATTGATTGCTAGAGCGCGCTGAGCAGAGATCGAAGAAATGTTTGTGTTGATACGAAAACCCATGAAATCCTCCTTGGTTAATCTTCCTCATCTTTTCCTTGATGATCAGTTCCCAACCTTGAGAGACTTGATAAGCTTCCATGCTTAAGTAGTAATTTTGTTAAATGT
>CANHJD010000048.1 GCA_947461145.1 Bacteriovoracaceae bacterium | reverse complement strand
TTAAATCAACTGACTTCATTGCTCAACTTTATATTTGATTTTGCACTTATCTATCGGATTCTCTATCATAAAGATTAATCCATAGGAGGATGAATGCAAACCACGGAAGGGGTCTGGTTACCGATTACTGACTACTCATCGTATAAAAAAGTCTCGATTTCTACGATTAGGCGCCACATTAAGTCCAATATCCTAAAATATAAGGAGCAGGAGGGTAAATATTTTATCTATGTTGCCCAGTCTGAGAGAATAAAACTAAAAGAAGAAGAAGAGATATTAAAACTTAGACTAGAAAATGAATTGTTAAAAAACTTGAACTCCCAACTAAGCGAAGAAAATATTGGTTTAAAAATGCTGGTTGAGGTTTACGAAAATAAACATATAGGTCAGTTAGAAATAATTGAACCTCCAGAACTACCTATTGAACTATGAAAATTATAATTTTTATTCTTTTATTGTTACCTCTTAACCTTTTTGCCCAGTCATCAATGCGTCGTTGCACTTTATTGCCTATTACAGATAGTGTTGGGGGTGCCATTGGCTATAAAGTTTTTGAAAGAATAGAAGTTATCTTAAAAAAAAGTAATTGGTGCACATACGTTTCAAACTCATCTTTAATAAACGTCTTCAGTAAGTATCGAGAAAATTTGGCACGTCACCTAAAACAAAAAGCTGTTCTAAAAACAGTCGCTGAAAAACTAAAAGTCGGATCCATCATAAAAATTTCACTTATTAACGAAATTGATGGTGTGGATGCTCAAATTGAAATTTATGGCGAAAATGGTGAAGATTTATTTTTTAATGAAAAAGCAACGTTGGAAAGTGATGAGGTTGAAGGCATAAGTCAAACTGTAGAAAGCTGGCTTGAGATCTACTCAAAAATGATACCCTATGATGCTAAAATAAATGGCGTCCTTGGTGATCAGATTACTCTGGATGTTGGAAAAGGATATCCGATAAATATTGGCCAAGAATTTGTTGTTAAACGTCTTACAAGGATGAAAAAGCATCCCCTTCTCAAAAAGGTCGTGGATTGGGAAACTGAGGTTTTAGGGCAAGGAAAAGTTTTTAATATTTCTGATAATCAAGCCCTTGGGTTGCTAAAAGTTTATAGGTCTGAGAAAAAGATAACTTCTGGTGATTGGGTCAGATTAGAGCCAATGAAAACGGATGAAATAATTGAGAAGACAGATGAAGATAAAGAAATGGAAGAGCCTGGTAAATTGGGCAATTTATCAGTAGCCCTTTTTGGTGCGACGACAAGTGTTGATACATCCACACCTAGTGGCTCTTATAGGATGACAGGATTAACATTCGGATTTGATTTTAGAGGTGAGGCGTGGATAACTCGAAATTATTTTGGCGCTCTTGAATTGGCGAAATCTGTAGGTAAATTAGCTAAGGCTTCTGGTAACACAAGTATTAATTCTGTGAATACAACTAATGGAGTGTTTAAGCTTACTGGAGGGTATAAATACTTACCTATAGGATTTTTTTACGGCCCCCAAATAGATGTTTATGCAGGCTATGGAAGTTACTCATTTGATCTGGATTATTCACCAACGGAGGGCCTTGGAAAGGGGTCTCTGTATGGACTATTAATGGGCGTCACCGCCAATATTCCAATTAATAGAGTTTACAGATTTACAGTTCAGGCCGATTTTATCCCATTTCCAAAATTCGAAGACGGGGATGATATCTATGGAACGCAAAAATCAGCTTCTGCCTTGGATCTAGAGGTTGGAGTTAAATACCAGTACACTCCTAGAATGACCATTGATGGCTCAATTGAAACATTGTCAGGAAAAGCCAGATTCAGTTCTGGATTTAAAGAAATTTCCTATCATGACAATTTTAAAATAAAGGCAGGGGCTTCGTTTAATTTTTAAGCTCCTATAAGCTTTTCAGTGCGAATTGAGTTTGATAGAAATAAAGTTTTATGAAAGCAAATCGAATTCAAGAACTTGAAAAGCTTATCCTTCACCATAAAGAGCTCTATTATCGAGGTAAAGCAGAAATATCAGATGAAGCCTATGATAAATTAGAAGAAGAATTAAAAAAAACAGATCCAGAAAATCCCATTTTAAAATTAATCGGTCACTTAGAAATTGATAGCAATATAAAAATTGCTCATCAAAAAAAGATGCTCTCTTTAGAAAAAACATATGATTCAGATGAATTAATAAAATGGGTTGGAAAAGAAGAGGTTTTAAGTGTCTTTAAAATTGATGGGTCCAGTTGCTCCTTGATCTACAAAGATGGTCACTTGCAAATGGCAAAGACAAGAGGTGATGGTCAGTTCGGGGAAAATATCACAAAAAAGGCCATGTATATTTCAGACATACCAAAGGCGATTCCAAGTAAGGATGAATTGGAAGTACGTGGTGAAATATATTGTATTGAAGAAAATTTCTTTCATCTTTCAACAGAAATGGAAAGTCTTGGGCTGGAAAAACCTGCTTCCCAAAGAAATATTGTGGCTGGCCTTTTGGGTCGGAAAGAAAATATTCATTTATCGAGTTATTTAAGTTTCAAGGCATTTGATCTCATTTCTCCATTGAGATTTAAAAAAGAGAAGGAAAAACTCAATGAACTTGAAAAACAGGGATTTAAAACTCCGGAAGTAGAAATACATTCAACTCAAAAAGACATTGAAAAAAGAATCCAAGAAGCTAAAGATTTTATGGTCAAGGGAGACTATCTCATTGATGGCCTTGTCTTTGTCTATAATTCACTAGGACTTCATGAAGAGCTTGGTGAAACGTCTCACCATCCCCGATATAAATTAGCTTTTAAATTCTCTGGAGACACAAAAGTTACTGAAATTGAAAGAATTGAGTGGGGCGTTTCAAGAAATGGTATTCTGACTCCTGTTGCTCTTGTAAAACCAGTGGATTTGTCTGGGGCAATGATTTCGCGAGTCACTCTTCATAATTTTGGGTTGGTAAAAAACTTTGAACTTAAGTCGGGTGATAAAATTGAAATTATAAGATCTGGAGAAGTTATACCTAAATTTTTGGGGATAGTTGAAAAATCAGAAAAAAAGTTCTCCTATCCCACTGAGTGTCCAAGCTGCCAGCAAGGTCTGAAAATCCAAGATATTTGGCTGTATTGTGAAAATGAGATGTGCCCGGCAAAAATAAAAGAAGAAATTCTCAACTACATTCACAAAGCAGGAATAGAGGACTTATCCGATAAACGACTGGATGAGATGATAGATAAAGGACTGGTAAAGAAAATCAGTGATCTTTATAAAATAAGTATCGAAAATCTACTTACTCTTGAGAAGGTAAAAGAAAAACTTGCAACAAAAATTTTTGAAAACATACAAAAAACAAAAGAGCAAAATCTCTCTCAGTTTATTTCTTCAATAGGAATTGAAGGCGTCTCAGGGGCAAAGAGTGAAAAAATAATTTCACAAGGTTTCAATACAATTGAAAAAATAATGGATCTTAAAAAAGAACAACTTGAAGCTATAGAAGGATTTGCAGAAAAGTCTGCGCAAAGTATTATTGACTCGCTTAAAAAGAAAAGATCACTTATTAATGAGCTAATAAATTTAGGATTAAAATTAAAATCGGATACATTAAACCTAGGAGAGGGTCCACTTCAGGGGATGAAGTTTTGCATCACCGGAGAATTAAGCCAGCCTAGATCAGAAATAGAAAAAAAGATTAAACTTAGTGGAGGCCTACTTGTTAATTCTGTTTCGAAGAATACCAACTACCTTGTCACAAATGAAAAAGAAAGCTCGTCTAGTAAGTTTATTAAGGCAAAAGAATTGGGAATTAAGATAATAAGTGAAGAAGAACTTCTCGCACTTATAGGGGACTAAGATGGCCAAAATTAAAACTGTTTTTTCTTGCCAGGAATGTGGTTATCAATCAGCAAAATGGCTTGGAAAATGTCCAGACTGTGGTCAGTGGAACTCCTTTAGTGAAGAAGAGAGTGTAAAACCAACAAAAACTACTTCAAGAGCAACAATTGGTAGAGAGAGTAGACCAAAAACAATCAATGAAGTTGAACTTGAAAATTTTGTTCGATACCAAACGGGGATTGAAGAGTTTGATCGCGTGATGGGTGGAGGAGTAACATTGGGTTCCCTTACCTTAATTGGAGGAGAGCCTGGGATTGGGAAATCCACACTTTTGATGGAAGTTTGTGGAAAACTGCTGAAGCAATATGGAAATGAAAAGATATTATACGTAAGTGGTGAGGAATCAGAATCCCAAGTTGCTGGAAGATCGAAGCGTTTAGGTGTGAATAACGATGGTTTTTACATTTATAATGAGACAAGTTGGCAAAAAGTCCTAGAGCAGGTTAAGGCGATAAAGCCGAAGTTTCTTGTTCTGGACTCAATTCAAACGACACACTCAAATCAAATTGAATCAGCTGCTGGGACTCTTAGCCAAATTCGTGAAGTTACCTATGAGTTAATGAATTATGCTAAGGCCTATGATTTAACATGTTTTATTATTGGTCATGTAACTAAAGAGGGTCAAATAGCAGGGCCGAAGATTCTCGAGCATATGGTCGACACGGTCATCTATTTTGAAGGGGATCAGCTAGGTCAGTATCGAATGCTCAGAGTGATGAAAAATCGTTTTGGAAATACCAATGAGGTCGGAATATTTGAAATGCAAGAAAAAGGCTTGGTTGAAATAAAAAATCCTTCGCAATACTTTCTTGAACAATCAATACCCGGATCTTATGGAAGATCATTAACTTGTATTCTTGAAGGAAGTCGGTCTCTTTTTGTCGAAATTCAGGCACTGGTTGTAGAAAATAAATTCGCAGTTGGGAGAAGAACAACCCAGGGTCTTGATTCAAACAGGGTTGCTTTACTCGTAGCTGTGATTGATAAGTATCTTGGAATTCCTCTTTCATATAATGATATATATGTGAATGTCGTAGGGGGAATGAAGTTAACATCAAGAGAAAATGACTTATCGGTCATTGCATCACTTCTTAGTTCCTATTACGCGACACCTATTGCAAACGACACACTATTTCTAGGTGAGGTTGGATTAACTGGTGAGGTTAGATCCGTTCCAATGATGGAAATTCGGCTAAAAGAAGTAGCTCAGATGAATTATAAAAAAGTCATTACATCAAAACGAATTGCTGATGATCTTAAAGGTAAATACAAGCTCGAACTGATTGGAATCAGCCGAGCTAGTGAGTTAAAAAATCTTTTATTTAAGTAAAAAATTTTTGGATAGTTTTGTTCCAAAACTCTTTTTTTACAGAAAAGTATGGCTCATTGTTTGGACTAAATTCTTTTTCAAGTTTCCAGAACTGACTTAAGTCATTAAGTGCAAGCTCCTTTCTCCCCACCATGGCACCAAGAGCTACACCGTAAGCAGTGGTATCAATAACCTGTGGTCTTAGTATTTTCTTTTGGGAAAAGTTTGATTGAAGCTGCATTAATAAATTATTGGCACAGGCGCCACCATCGACTTTAATGTCATTTAAATGATCAAAATCTTTTTTAAAACTTGAAACGGAGTCATTTACTGAAAGTGCAATCCCTTCAAGGCAGGCCAGGGCAATGTGAGCATCAGAAGTGCCACGAGTCAGACCCAGAATGGCTGCCTTTGCGTCGGAGTTCCAGTAAGGAGTTCCGATGCCTGTAAAAAATGGCAAAAATAGAACTGGTGCCATATCATTAAGATTTGTAATTGATCCTGCAAGCCTTTCGACATCACTGGAAGATTTAATAATTTGCAGATTATCACGCAGCCACTGAACAGCAGCTCCAGCTATGTAGGCGGCTCCCTCAAGGGCATAAGTTTTTTTCCCTTCATGAAAAAATGCAGCAGTTGTAAGAAGTCCCGTCTTCGAATGGATGATTTCATTTCCGGTATTAAGCAGTAAGAAGGCACCTGTTCCATAGGTACATTTTATGTCACCACTATTGACACAGGCTTGACCAAAAAGTGCTGCCTGTTGATCTCCCAAGATAGAGAGGACCGGGATACCATCTGGAAGAAAGGAGCACCCTTGAGTCACTCCAAAATGACTAAATGATTCTTTAATTTCTGGAAGAAAACTCTTTGATAATCCAAAAAATCTAATCAACTCATCATCCCAATTAAAGGTCTCAAGATTCATGAGCATTGTTCTCGAAGCGTTCGATGGTTCAGTAAAAAAACTTCTACCATTTGATAATCGGAAAAGTAAAAACGTATCAATTGTGGATAAGCAAAGGTTTCCAGTATCGGCTGCGCCCTTCACGGCCGGGGAATTATCCAAAAGCCAGCGCATTTTTGTCCCAGAAAAATAGGGATCAAGGGGAAGACCTGTTTTTAGCTGACAAGATCTTTTATACTCTTCTCGTCTCTTCTCGCAGTACTCTGCTGTCCGTCTATCCTGCCAAACAATTGCATGATGAAGAGGTTTTCCACTTTTGTCATAAGCACAGGTAGTTTCCCTCTGATTCGTGATACCTATTGCTAAAATATCATTAGCCTTTATGTTCTGACGTTTAAGGATGGTCGTTATGGAAGACTCCACAGATGACCAAATATCTTCAAGATCATGCTCAACCCAAGATGGATTCGGGAAGATTTGACGATAATCAACTTTCTCCTTATCTAAAATCTTAAATGTTTTTGCATCTATTAGAAGTGAAGTAGAACCTGTTGTACCCTGGTCAATGGAGAGAAGGTAATTCATGAATCATCCTTGTTTCAATATAAAAATTTTACTGAATTTGTGCAGTCTTGCCGCCGGGCTCATCATGAATGATAAGGTTCACTGCATGCTCCCAGTAGGCACCAATGTTGCGGTTCATGATGGCGACAAACCCATAGGAGAGCATTGAAATAACTGCCAAAAGTAGAACGAATTCAACCAAGGTCTGCCCTTTCTGACCGATCCTATCCTTTAGGAGTGATTTAAATTGTGTTAGTTCATACCTAATCTTCATAAATCGTTAAATCTGGGGTATTATTCAGTCCTAGTATGGTCAAAAAACCTTTAAAAAAATATATCCCCATCCTCCTGCTTATTATCTCTTTTAGTGGATTTCTTTCCACACAAATTCTTTGGGACACAATTAATCTTAATGCTGAACAGGTTCAGGGTGATAAACTAAAGTATTCCGCCTACGAATTGGCCTTCCAAGGGGTTAAATTAACAACAACTAAAAATACGAGTATCGAACTCAGGAATGAGAAAGAGCCGATTGTGATCCTCAATTTCTGGGCATCTTGGTGCTTGCCCTGCTTAAAAGAACTCCCAAGCTTAGTTAAGTTTCAAGAAAAGTTTAAAGGAAAAGTTAGGGTGATTGGAATTAATGGGGATGAAGAGAATTCCCTTGATGAGATTAAAAAAGTTGAAAGTAAATATCATTTAAACTTTGAATCTGTTAGTGATCCAAATAGTGAGATTTCAAATAGATTCTTTGTAACAACCTACCCAGTTTCCATTGTTTTTAATCGCGGCAAAGTTATTTTTGTGAGTAAAAAAATTCATAACTTTATGGATGAGAACTTTATCGCAGAAATGGAAAGTGCCCTTAAGGCAAATTAACTGAAAAGTTTTTACCCCAATTATAAGTAATCTGCGACAACGAATTTGTTTGAAAAAGACTAAACCGAGATTTCATTCCTGGCAGAAGAACTCCCTGATCAAGTTTACCTAATGAATGAGCAGCATTATGGGTAATTCCACACCAAAGTTCAGTTTGGTTAAGTTTTAGCTGGGCAGCAGCTATAGAGGCCACAAGTAGAATATTGTCACAGTGACAAGAGCCTGGATTGTAATCTGAGGCAAGGGCCACTTTTACGCCAGCATCAAGCATTTTTCGTGCTGGAGCGAGGGGTTTACCTAGAAAAAATGCAGTACCAGGTAAAAGAGTGGCAACAGTTTTTGAGGTTGAAAGAATTTTAATTCCTTCATCTGAAATTTTTAATAGATGATCAGCACTAAGGCAGCCAAAATCAGCGGCTAACTTTGCTCCAGAATTGTCATTTAGTTCGTCCGCATGAATTTTTCGAGGGATCCCAAGATCTTGAGCCTTGGAAAAAAGTTGAATGCAATTTTCAGAAGTAAAATAATTTTTCTCGTGAAAAATATCTACAGCATCAATAATTTTCAGAGAAGCAAGTTCTTCTAAAAGGGGAATGACGACCTCATTCATATAAGCAGTTGGTGAGCTAAATGATCGAGGAATGTCGTGGGCCGCAAGATAAGTGTTAGAAATTTGAATTTTCGGTGAGAAATGTTTTTTTAGGCGATCAATGATAAGTGTCAGCTCTTTTTCTTTCGCGTAACTTAATCCATAGCCAGACTTCACTTCAATTGTGCCAACACCGTATGAATTAATTCTCTCGACTCTCTTAACGCCAAGGCAAAAAAGCTCCTCACTTGAAAGAGAGAGAGTCTCTTTCATCGTAAAAAGAATCCCCCCCCCGCGTTTAGCAATTTCTTCATAAGGGGTGCCATTTAAACGATCAACATATTCCTGCGATCTATCGCCGCCAAAAATAAGATGTGTATGTGAATCAACAATTTCTGGGGTGAGAACAAACCCACTAAGATTATAGGTCATGTGAGCAAGATATTCTGAAGGCAGATTCGAAGTTTTTCCTACCCAAATAATTTTTTCTTCATCAAATACGATGGCCCCATCTTCAATAATGTCTAAATCGGAAGGAACTAGAAAGCGCCCATCTTTTTCATGGGCACTTTTAAGAGTTACAAGTTGATTGAGATGCAGGTAGTTTTTAATCATTAGAGTGAAGGAAATTTGATTTTTGTTTCCTCTTTTTTTGCAATATCTAACGAGATGTCATAGCCAGCATCCGCATGGCGAACAATTCCCATTCCAGAGTCAGAATTTAAAACTCTAGAAAGTCTTATATCCATTTCTGGAGTTCCATCGCAAACGATGACCATGCCTGAGTGTTGGGAAAAGCCCATACCAACTCCACCACCATGATGAAGTGATATCCAGCTAGCACCATTATTAATATTAATCATGGCATTAAGTAGTGGCCAATCAGAAACAGCATCTGATCCATCCTTCATGCTTTCAGTTTCGCGATTTGGACTTGCCACAGAGCCACAGTCTAGGTGATCACGTCCAATAACTATGGGAGCTTTGACTTTTTTCTCTCGCACAAGTTTATTGAAGAGAAGTGCCGCCTTTTCGCGGTCTCCATACTTCAGCCAGCAAATTCTTGCTGGTAGTCCTTGAAATGAAATCATCTTTTCAGCTTTCTCAAGCCAATTAATCATCGATTTATTTTCAGGAAAGAGCTCTTTAAGTGCGTTATCAGTTACTTTGATATCATCAGGGTCACCAGAGAGAGCGATCCAACGGAATGGGCCTGAACCTTCACAAAAAAGTGGTCGAATATAGGCCGGCACGAATCCTGGGAAACTAAAGGCGTCCTTTACTCCCACTTTCTCAGCACCTGCTCTTAAATTATTTCCGTAATCAAAAACATGAGAGCCTTTCTTTTTAAATGCAATCATTAAACGAATATGGTGACCCATCGTCGCATAAGAATATTCAGTATACTTTGCTGGATCAGCTTTACGAAGTTCTAGGGCCTCGGCCAAAGTCATTCCTGCTGGCACATAACCATTAAGAGGATCGTGCGCCGAGGTTTGATCGGTCACAAGATCAGGCACAACACCTTGATCTAAAACAAATTCAAAGAAATCAACTGCATTCCCTACAACACCAATAGAGATCGCTTCTTCATGACCTTTGGCCTTCAAAGCAAGATGAAGGGCTTCATCAAAACTGTTCGCCATTACATCAAGATATTTACTCTTAAGTCTTTTTTCGATTCTTGTAGGATCAACATCACAGCACACACATACGCCTTCGGCCATTTTCACAGCAAGCGGTTGTGCCCCACCCATGCCGCCGATACCAGCGGTCAGGACGAGTTTGCCTTTTAGAGTTGCATTTGCCCCATAATGTTTGCGAGCAGCTGCCATGAATGTTTCATACGTCCCTTGAACAATCCCTTGAGAGCCAATATAAATCCAAGAACCGGCCGTCATTTGGCCGTACATCATTAAGCCTTCATCTTTGAGTTTATTAAAATGATCCCAAGTGGCCCATTTTGGTACCAAATTAGAATTAGCTATAAGAACTCTTGGTCCTTGTGGGTTACTTGGAAAAACGGCAACTGGCTTACCAGATTGAACAATGAGAGTTTCATCATTTTCTAAATTCTGAAGTGTGCGTATAAGATCATTGAGTGCCTTCGAATTTCTCGCTGCCTGACCATTACCCCCATAGACAATTAATTCTTCTCTATCTTCAGCAACATCTGGATGAAGGTTATTAAGTAGACATCTGAGGGCCGCTTCTTGATGCCAGCCTTTACATGTTAATTTATCGCCAGTTGGTGGAAGAGGTATATTGCTCATTTTAATGCTCCAGTAATTGTTTCAACTTCTTTAATGATCTCACTGGTTTTCACTAAACGTGTGAGGTTCTCAATATCTTTATGAAAGATGCGATCTTCTTCTATAGGTAAAACGTGTTTTCTCACGAGTGTGTAAACTTTTTCTAGGCCTGGAGAAGTTTTAAGGGGTCTTAAAAATCCTAAACCTTGCGTATTACAAAGTAATTCAATAGCAAGTCCATGCTGAACATTGGAAATGACTTCATGAAGTTTACGGCCTGAAGTGACACCCATAGAAACATGATCTTCTTTATCAGTGGAAGTAGGAATTGAATCCACAGAGGCAGGGTGGCAGAGATATTTATTTTCAGAAGCAAGTGCCGCCATCGTAACATGCGCAATCATGAGACCGGAGTTAAGACCGGAATTCTTAGTTAAAAAAGCTGGAAGATCTGAAAAATGTGGATTCATCATTTTCTCAACCCTTCTTTCTGCAATATTACAGATCTCAGATAGTCCCATCGCTAAATAATCCATACAAAGTGCAAGGGCCTCACCATGAAAATTTCCGCCAGAAACAACATCGCCCGTATCAAAAAAGACAAGTGGATTATCAGTAACTGAATTAAGCTCAATACTTAAAACTTCTTCTGCATGTCTAAGAGTCTGGCGACAGGCGCCGTGTACTTGAGGAATGCAGCGGAGTGAATAAGGATCCTGAACTTTTCCATCATCTTTATGAGAATGAATGATTTCTGAACCACTTATAATTTTAAGGAGATTGGCGGAAACATCAACCTGACCTGGTTGAGGTTTTAAAGTGGAGATCCTTTGATCAAATGCACTTGCTGTCCCTCTTACTGCATCCAATGTTAAGCAAGCAATGATATCCGCCTGAGTTACCAATTTTTTAGCATCTACTAAGGCAAGGCATCCAAGAGCGAGCATGACTGATGTCCCGTTAATAAGTGCTAGACCATCTTTAGGTCCAAGTATGGCAGGAGCCTTTCCAATTTGATGAAGGACGAAATCAGATTTTAAAACCTTACCATGGTAAGCAACATCCCCCTCACCAATTAAAGCCAGAGCAATATGAGAAAGAGGAGCGAGGTCACCAGAGGCTCCAACAGAGCCTTTCTCAGGTATGACTGGATTGATATCGTAATTAATAAACTCAAGAATAAGTTCAACAGTCTCTGGAGTTACACCAGAGAAACCTTGAATGAGGCAGTTGGCCCGAGAGAGCATAATGGCACGAGTGATTTCCCGAGAAAATGGTTTGCCTACACCAGTGCAATGTGAACGAATAAGATTGTACTGAAGCTGACCTAGATCTTCATTGGCAATTTGCTTTGAGGCAAGAGCGCCAAATCCTGTATTGATACCGTAGACTGGTTTTCCCTTTTTCACGATATCTAAAACCACTTGGCGAGATTTTTTCATTTTATCTAGAGCATCGGGATGAATTTGAAGCTTAACATCACCAGCTTTTGAGTGAGCAATAAACGCCACATCATCAATCGTAATATTGGTACCGTTTAAGTGATAAATCTTAGTCATATTTTTCCTAGCGAATTTTATTTATACGTGAGGCGTAGTCTTTGTTTGGTTCTGAGAAAATATAAGACCCGGCGACGAGATTATTTGCACCGGCCTGGATGAGATAGCCTGCATTTTGATCATTAATTCCACCATCAACTTGAATTTGAAATTGATAATTGTTGGTGTGGCGAATTTGATCTAGTTCAAGAATTTTATCGATAACTTCTGGCATGAACTTTTGTCCACCAAAGCCTGGATTTACACTCATCAGAAGAACCAAATCAACTTGATTCCAAATAGAGTTTGGAATGGAGCTAATGGATGTAGAGGGGTTAAGGGAGATGCCGACTGAAGGATAAATCGCTTTTAGTTTATGGATCAACTTTTCATGATCTGTAATGGCTTCCCAATGAAAGGTAAAATTATGGAGACCGACATTTTTAAAATTCTCCGCAAAAAAACCAGGGTCCGTTACCATAAAATGGGCATCGAGTTTATGCTTTGAGACAGTCTTCACTTTGTTAAGTACTGGCTCACCAAAGGTAAGGTTGGGAACAAAGTGGGCATCCATCACGTCAAGATGAAGCCATAATTCATCAATCTCATTCAATCGTTCTAATTCTTTTTTCAATTCAAGAAAATCAACTGAAAGTAAACTCGGTGAAATGATGATCGACATAATATTCCTTAACTTTCGCTAATGATAATTTCGGATTTTAGTCCATTCAAAAGCTCTTTATCAGAACAGGCTTTCTTTCCTTCAAGCTGGATCTCGGTCAATCTCAGGCACCCATCGGAGCAACCAACAATTAATGAACCCATATCATTCTTTGCTTTTCCGGGTGAAATTTTACCATGGTAACTCTCGGCCATGAGGATCTTAAGTCTCTTACCATTAAGAAAACAGTAAGTTCCTGGCCATGGATCAAGGGCGCGAATTAAATTTAAAATTTCGGATGTGCTTTTAGTTGCAAACTTTAAAAGACCATCTTCTTTTTTAAGAGTTGGAGCAAAGGAGATTTGGCTTTCGTCTTGTGGCGTGTACTCAATTTTATTATCTATGATCTTTACCATAAAATCATTCATCGCAAGGGCCGCTTGATACTTGAGTCTTGTATATAATTGGCCACCATTTTCTGTCGGCGCAATAGAAACTGTGTGAAAATGCACCAAATCTCCAGCATCCATTTTCTTCACCATTTTTTGAATTGAGACACCTGTTTCTTGATCTCCATTCATAAGAGCATACTGAATCGGTGCAGCTCCTCTATATTTGGGAAGGATGGATGTATGAATGTTAAAACAACCAAGTTTTCCCATGGTGAGCATTTCGCTTCCAAGAAACTGGGCAAAGGCCAGCACAACAAAAAAATCTAAGTTTTCATTTTTTAATTTGGCTAAAAAATCAGTTTCTTTATTGATGTTCTCAGTTTGGAAAAAAGGAATCTTCTTAGCTTTAGCATAATCAATCACCTCAGGTGACTTAAGCTCCATCCCTCTTCCGGCCGGACGATCAGGCATGGAAATCACAAATCGTAGATCAATGTGAGGGTGATTTGCCAAGAGATCTAGGGTAGGAACTGAAAAATCGGGTGTACCACAAAAAGCGACACGAAATTTCTTCATCGGCCCTTCTCTTTTGCAATTTTTTTCTTATAAAAATTTTTCTTTAAATTGCTTAAACGCTCGATAAATACAATTCCATCGAGGTGATCATTCTCATGTTGAATACAAATGGAGAGCATGTCATCTGCTTCAAGCTCATGGAAATTTCCTTTTAGGTCTTGATATTTAACATGAATAGTCTTGTGTCTTTTTACTTCTTCATAGACGCCAGGAACAGAAAGACAGCCTTCTTCAAAGGTTGTTGCCCCTGATGTACCAGTGATCACGGGATTGATAAAAACCATTGGGTTAAAACCTGAAAGACGGTACTCTTCTTTTCCTGCTGCGTTAGTGAATTCTTCTCGATCATAATTAACATCAAGCACAAAAAGACGAATACTCTCGCCAATTTGGGGAGCGGCAAGGCCAACACCAGGTGCGTGATACATGGTATAGAGCATATTTTTTACTAAAAGCTCTAGATCTTTATCAAATTTGCTCACAGGTAGAGCAACCTTGGATAGAACAGGCTCAGGGTAAGTAAGAATAGGTAACGAGTCACCTTCAAGCTGATAATTTTCTAAATTCATGTGCCTTTTATAACACAACGAAGAGTGAAATTAAATTGAGAGTTTTCTGTTCTTAAAATACGTCCAAAGAACAAAACTAAAGAACAGGGCCGGCACAAGACCTGTTGCGACCACAGGGGGGAGACTACCGGAATTACCAAAGGCGACTGTGGAGCTATATAAAACCCAGAAAACAACAGTGATAAGAAGGGTTTGGACGACATTTTTCCCAAAAGAGCTTGAGCGTCTATTGGGATTAAAAATGGAGGACACCGGCAGCAGGGCAAAAACAAAGCAAATGAGGCTTAGAAAAATCTTATTCATTAAAATAATCTGGTATTCATTAACGTTGATTCCCGTTTTCGAAAGTCTGGATACAAATTGATAAAGTTTGAAGAAAGAGAGTGTTGTAAGGTCAGCTTCAAATTCTCCAAAATCTTCGGGAATTTCCTGGAGAGAAATCTCGCGCTCATTTTGAATTCCCTGGATTGGAAAAATGGGCTGATCAAGATTTGAAATTTCTGTCACCTCACGCAGAATCCACTTATTATTTCCATTGTATTTGGCTTCCTTGGATCTAAGAATTTTCTCATTCTTGTGATCTTTATTAAAAAAATAGATCTCGAAGTTTTTTAGCGAAGAATGGGCACGATCAAAAAAAGTAAATGAGGCGAAATAATTTTGAGATTTATACCAAAACTTTCCACCTTCAAGTGAGCTTCGAGTGAGGTATCGCCCTTCTGACTTTTGGCTTTTGGTAATTTCTTGGCGCTTAATTTTATTTGCGACTGGCTCCAGATAGCCTAAGTTGTAAAACTGAAGAGCGACAATGGAAAGTCCACAAGACCCAATTAGTAGGTAAATTTTAAAGTACGAAACCCCAGCTGCAAGGATGGAAATAAGTTCCGAATGGGCCTTGAGTCGATTAAGTGAGAAAAGAGTAGCAACTAGTGAACAGATGGGTAGCATCTTTCCAATTAAGTCAGGCATCTTTAAAAGATACTCCAAAAAAACACGAGAAATCTCTTTTCCCTGAAGAAAACCGTTAATTAAATCTGCAGTGGTAATTAAAAGAAATAGGACAACAATTGCTCCGAAGAGACTCTTAAACCATTCTTTTACTATTAAACTCGAAAGTATCAACATCTTTTAATGATAACAGGCAGGAGTGTTTTTGAAAATAAATGAAGTATAGGTTTTATGAAGGACTTTGAAATTAATTTGAATAAGAACTTCTGCTGATGGTTGTTCACCAAATCAGATGAAAAAGCATAATAGTACTGAACAATTTTTTTTCCCCAGAAGTAATCTAAAAGCCAGTCTTTTAAAAGACGATAGTCATTGGTTACCTGATGATTTTCACCATAACAATACGTCACTATGTAGCACTTTTTAGACTGAACATAGATTTGCTGATAGGAGGAGCGAAAGGCCTCTGGATTTTTGAGAGTCGATTTTTTTAAATACTTTCTAATCATCTCAGAATTAACAACCTGATAAGGTTGATTTGCTGAGAAATGAACAAATTGATCAAGGGATTTTTTGGAATCATCATGATACCTAGGAACTGCATCATAAAGGCGCGCCAGCTCAAAAAAAATGTGACTAATCATGAGCATTTCAGTCAATTCTTTTTTGGAATCAAACATTGAGACTCTTATCTCATAGACATCTTTTTGATCTTTAATTTCTGCAATAATTGAAAGGTAATCAATATATTTTTTTATCGCATTGGCGTAATCACCAGCATCCATCGCTTCCTTGCCATATCTTGCAACGGTAATACGATGCTCATACTTATGTTTAAGCTTAAGAATTCGATCTTTTTCTTCTTTAGAAACACGCTTTGCTTTTCCGCTAACTGTCATATTTAAAGTTATCGGAGGATCAAGGTGATAGTCTTAGAATTTTATAACAGCGGAAATTGATGTATCCACTAGGCTCTCATCCCGATAAATATATGAATCTCTTCTAAATTGGTCGGTAAATTTTTGGGCAAATTCTACTCCTAGCCTTGGGCCAATCCAGCCAACACCCCACCCAGTGCCCTTATTGCCACGGACATTATCATGAAATCTTCCTATACGGAAAAAGAAGTCATCAAACAATTGAAGCTGAACTGCGCCCCTCCAAATATGTTTGTCCATCATGTTTTTTGTATATTGGGTGCCTACATCTGCAATAAAGGTAAAGCGGCTAGCAAAAGCGTAATGGAGACCAGCAAATAGTCTTTCCTCTTCAGGAGTAGCTCTCGTTGGATCAATAAGAACAACACCGATTATCATCGATTCATCAACAACATGGGTAACTCCCGTGGACATTTGGTGACGAACAAAATGTCGTTTTTTTGCGTTGGGTGGAAGAGTGTCCTCAATATAGCGATAAGAAAATCCCATGGAAGTTCTTTCACCTGTCGCGCCTGCACCATGGGCCACAATTTGTTTGCGCTGATAATTATTCTCATCCTGATAAATATACGCCAACCCACCCTTTAGTGGACCAGAGTTGTCGGACATAAAAAAACCTTGAGATTTGTTTTTCCCATCAAATTCATCATCTTTTGCAATGCGCTCATCACTTTCATGATGCAGAGAGGTTGAGTAGGAGTGATAAGAAAAAACAGATCCAGTAAAAAAAGTCGAAGAGGCTGGATTTAATAGGGCAGCTTCGGTAGAAAGGACACTTGCAACTCCCGCTCCGGCAGTAGAATTTAAACGAGTTGTCTGAAAATCGCGAATTTGTGCCCAGGATGACTGGCCCATTAAAAGCATCAGCGCTAAAATATAAACTTTCTTCATACGAAAAAATGTAGAGAAAAAAGATCTCTAACACAAGGGGATTTATGAAAATCAAAAAAGCTATTATTCCTATCGCGGGCAAAGGAACTCGTTTTTTACCTGCCACGAAAGAAATTGCCAAAGAAATCATACCCATTATAAATGTGCCAATGATTCACTACATCGTTCAGGAAGCCGTTGAGGCCGGAATTGAACAAATTATTTTTGTAACTTCATCAGGTAAATTTTCAGTTGAGGATTATTTTGACAGGAACCAGGAACTAGAAGCTTTTCTTGAAAGAAATAACAAAACTAAAGAATTGGAACTTATCCGTAAAATTGGTTCCATGGTTGACGTCACTGCAGTAAGACAAAAAGAGCAACTTGGCCTAGGTCATGCCGTTTTGATGGCAAAAAGCATGGTTGGGGATGAACCTTTTGCTGTGCTTTTGGGTGATGATATTGTGATCAACGAAAAGCCAGCAATAAAGCAGTTGATGGAAGTCTCTCTTGCTCATGCGGGAAGTACAGTTATTGGAGTGATGGAAGTTCCGAAAGAAGACACTGCAAAATACGGTATTGTTAGAGGGGAATTTCTTAACGATAGAACTCTGCGGATGAATGGTATGGTTGAAAAGCCTAAGCCTGAAGAGGCACCAACAAATTTGGCGACTCCTGGAAGATACATTCTTACTCCTGAAATTTTTGAGATACTTGAAAAAATCCCGCGTGGTGCAGGAAATGAATATCAACTAACTGATGCTATAAATGTATTGTGCCAGCGTAAAAGTGTTTATGCTTATAAATTTGAAGGTGAAAGATTTGATACAGGAAATATACATGGGTATCTTGATGCAACAATTGATTTTGCTCTAAAAGATCCAGAAACGAGAGAAAAATTTATTCAGTCTCTCCAACATAGAATAAAAAAATATGGAATTAAAATATGATAAAAATAACTTTTTTTGCCATTTCATTTCTGGTTTCAAGTAGTCTTTACGCATTTATTCCTTCAGTTGAGTCGCTGTTCAGGCACGGATCGAACCCTGATGTAACCGCTAATGGTGTGATGGTAACGTTTTCGCTAAAAAAAATGGTTACCCAGTCAGATTTGAATGAAAATGAATCAGAGGAGCTAACAAAACAAACTAATTTTTATCGCTTGTTTTTCACTAAGGTAAATAGTGAAACCATGAAAGTCGCTCAGGTTCATTATGAGAATGCTAGTTTTAATGATACTGCGTTAAAGGGA
>CANHJD010000047.1 GCA_947461145.1 Bacteriovoracaceae bacterium | reverse complement strand
CGACTTGATGTCGCCTAGATACTTTGATTTTGACAGAAGACGTGGGGCCACCTCGTTTGAAGCAGTGTTCTTTCTAAAAAGACATCCCTTTGCCTTTGATACAACGGTCTATTGCAAACAGGAACAAGAATGAAAAATTTAATTTGGCTACTTGCCCTCGCAACCCAATTCAGTTTCGCTGCTGAATTTCCTATGAAGCCAGATAAACAATTGACTCCTGGTGAGCTATGCCAATACCCGGCAGAGTACAGATACCCAGAACAAATTGCTTATTGCGAGCGCGATGTTTCTAAGGAACAGGCCGATCAGGTTTTTCAAGAGTATAGAAAAAAAGGCTTCAATCTCAATCTTGATAATCGCTCGAGCTATAAAATTGACCACTACATTCCTCTCTGTGCCGGAGGGGCCAACAGTAATGAAAATCTCTGGCCTCAACACATGTCTATATTTGCCCAAACTGATGATATCGAGCGCATTGGATGTGAAACCATGGCCATGGGGAAAATTTCTCAGGCAGAATTCGTAAAGCTCATAAAACAAGTTAAAAATGACCTCTCACTTGCGAGTGCTGTACGAATGGAACTTAGACGTAGAAAGGCGAGCCGATAAAAAAAATTAACCTTTGGAATATATATGAAAAACTTAATTCTCCCACTTTTCCTTCTTACAACTCTTTCCTACGCGCGCTTTACTGTTAATGAGTACCCAATGGGACCAAGTGAAGACATCACTCCTGGTAAGCTGTGTGAGGTCCCTGATCGCTACCGTTATCCTGAAAGAATCGGCTATTGTGAGCGAAATGTTTCCCAAGAGCAGAAGATGGAAGTTTTTGAAAATTACCGCAAGAAAGGCTTTCGCTTAAATCCTTTAAATAGATCTAGTTACAAAATTGATCACTACATTCCCCTTTGTGCCGGTGGTTCTAATAGCAATGAAAATCTCTGGCCTCAGCACATGTCAATTTACTCTCTAACAGATGATTTGGAACAACTTGGTTGCGAAATCATGTCTCTTGGAAAGATTTCACAGGCAGAATTTATTAGACTACTAAAATTGGCCAAGAACGATCTTACTCAAGTTGAAGAAGTTCGAGATGAGCTAATTAAACTAAGACCTGTTCGTTAAGATTTTTTAGTAAACTCGGCCTCAATCACATCATCATTTGAAAGAGTGGAATGCGGTCTTTGCATTTCACTCTCAGGCCCTCTAGTGAAATCACCACTTCGGTAGGTGTGAACGCGGAAGCGTCCCCTGCCAAGACCCCACTTCTCAAAAACCTCTCCCCCCAGAGCAATGAGCCAACTTAAAGTGACAAGAACTGGATTGGTATGAAAGTAAGTAACCGTGGCAAGTGAAGCCACAAGAATTCTTGGGCAAAAGAAAAATCCCAACCACCAAAGAAATCCTCCAAAGGCCACAGAAGAAAAAAGCAGTGTGAGACGTGGAAAAATTGCGATAAAGATTAAAAAGAAAACGCCGTGCTTATCCCAGTAATTAACTGTTCCAAAATCCATCTTGAATAGATCCATCATGAGAGTGGTGGCCACAAGGAGTACAAAAAAGACGGCAAAGCCTCGTAAGAGCATGTTTTTCATGGGGCTATAGTAAAATAAAGTGAAGGTTCTGGCCCTATAAATTTCACCCCTATTAAAGACATCCGCTAGACTAAATATTTGAAATTTTGTAGCTATGCTCATGAGCAAAATTTTTGCAATCCTAACCTTTTTGATTTCGTTTTCTGCCATGGCTTTAGACTATGGTATTGATCGCTTGAGTGAAGGTGAAATCGCGCAAAAGTTAACTGGTAAAAATCTCGCAGTCCTCACTCATTCTGCTGCCAAATCTAAGACGGGAATTCACCTCATTGATTTTCTTCATCAAAAGTTTCAATTAAAAAAGATTTTTGCTCCAGAACATGGACTCAGAACTCTTGCTGATGATTGGGTTGAAGATGGCACAGATGAAAATACTGGTCTTCCAGTTATATCTCTTTATAAACGCGGGGCCAAAGCACCACGTGCTGAAGACCTTCAAGGTATTGATGCGATCGTAATTGATCTGCAAGACGTAGGAGTTCGCTACTACACTTATTTCTCAACCATCGCCGAAGTCATGAAAGCGACCGCACCTTTAAATGTTGAAGTGATCTTACTTGATCGCCCGAATCTTTTAGGTGGCAAGATCGTAGAAGGTAAACTTCTAGATGAAGAGCTTTCTGGAAATTTTATCAGTTACCACACAGTTCCTACTCGCCATGGGATGACCATGGGAGAACTTGCCTTGATGATCAATGATGAAAAAAAAATAGGCTCACGCCTCACAATCATTCCTGTCTCTGGATGGAAGAGAGAAAATCTTCTCGCTCTAAATGAGCGTCCTTGGATTGCTCCCTCTCCAGCACTCAAAGAGATTTCCCAAGTAGGTTACTATAACCTCTGGGGAAGCATGGAGAACTTTAATCTCGCAGTTGGTAGAGGACTAACTAATGAACTTGCCTTCAGAGTCATTGGCTCACCTTGGATCACACCCAAAGAATCCATCGAACTGTCCCGTCAACTTAATGATCTCAAAATTGATGGTATCGCCTTCACTCCATATAACTGGAAAGTCACTCGTGCAATTTTTGAAGGCTCAATGGCCAACGGAGTGCAACTTCAATGGAATGGCAAAGAAGTCCGCAGCGATGAATTCACTTATAAAGTATCATCTATTCTTTTTAAGATGTTTCCAGATAGACTCACGATGTCTGCTCTTGCCCCAAATTTTTACGGCTCAAAGCAAATTGTTAACGCTATTAAGAGCAACACCCCATGGGAAAACCTTCAGTCCTCAATTGATTTAGATATTGAAAACTTCAAACAGCGTCGAGCCCCTTACATCCTGTATTAAATCCTGTATGCGTTGAGCGCATGGTCCCTTTTATCCGTAATATTTATCACCTATAAATTCATCCTCATTATTCTCCGATCAAAAGGATGAATCTATGCCTCGATGCCTTTTAGTTACCAATCGTCTTCCACTTACCTTCGATGAAAATTCAAACGAGTTTATTCCCAGCGCTGGGGGGCTCATCTCTTCCCTGAAGGGGCTTAATAGTAAGCAGGTTGGTTTTGACTTCGAGTGGATTGCTCCTACAACGCAAATATATCCTTACGAATCAGGATTACCTGGCCACCCCGTTTTAATTCCGAAAGATATCTATCAGAGCTATTATAATGGTTTTTGCAATAAAGTTCTCTGGCCACTTTTTCATTATGAAAGATCTACGATTGCACAAGATATTTCAGGTTGGGAAAACTATAAAAAGGTTAATTCAATAATCGCTGACGAGATTATCAAAAAAGCAAATTTTGATGACACTGTTTGGATTCATGATTTCCATTTTTTTTTAATACCGGAACTTTTGAAACAAAAACGTCCCGATCTAAAAGTAGGCTTCTTCCTCCATATTCCATTCCCTAGTTCTGAAATATTTCGAGAACTCCCACAAAGAAAAGAAATCCTAAACTCTCTTATTCAATGTGACTTGATAGGATTTCATGACCTTTCTTATCTAAATCATTTTAAAAGATCAGTCTCACGCATCCTGGGAGAGGAGTGCCCCGTTGTTTACAAACGCAATTGGGGGGTCTATCCCATTTCTATCGATACAGACCATTTCATAGAATTAGCAGAGCGCGATTTAACGAGACAATATCTTTGTTCTTTCCAAAAAACAAAAAAAGAAATGAAATGGATCTTAGGTGTAGATCGACTCGACCATATTAAGGGGCTCTTACAAAAACTCTACACATTCGAAAGTTTTCTTCGAAAATACCCTGAACAGATCGGAAATGTTCAGCTGATACAAATTGTAGTGCCCTCAAGAAGTGATATTTTTGAATACCAAACTCTCAAGCAAGAAGTAGAACAGCTTGTTTCAAGAATTAACGGAGAATTTGGAACACCCGGGAAAATGCCAGTTCACTATATTTTTAATCACATTTGTAGTGCAGAACTTTCTGCACTTTATCAAATTAGTGAGGTGATGCACATTGCAAGTAGTAGGGATGGAATGAACTTAGTTGGACTTGAATACGTGGCCTCTCAGAACTGCAATCATCCTGGAACCCTATTATTGAGCGAATTTACAGGAGCTCATTCCACATTGAGCTATGCCATATCGATCAATCCCTGGAATATTGATGAAACCGCAGAAAAAATACATGACGCCCTTTCGCGACCTATTGAAATACGACAGCACGAGATGCAAGAGATGAAAAGTTTTCTGATGAATTATACATCCTCTCATTGGGCGAAATTATTTCTCGATGATCTAAATGAGTTTACCTCAAATAAAAGACTCTCCCAGGTGCCGAATGAAGAAAATTTCTTCCCTTGGATGAGTGAGCTTAAAAATAAAAAAATTCTCCTCTTTTGTGACTTTGATGGAACGCTGGCCCCCCTTCATCCCACTCCCGCGAAAGTCTCACTTCTTGAGGAAACAAAGAAAGTCCTGTCCGATATCACTATGAACAAGAAGATCGATTTTGTTGTTGTAAGTGGTCGTGACCAGAACTTTCTTCAGGATCTCTTTACGAAAAACAACTACCATTTCTCACTTGCTGCATGTCATGGTGCCTATTCTTACCTGCCTGACAGTCAGGAGTGGGAGCACTTAATTCCTCATGATTCAACGAACTGGAAAGAAAATATTATTGAAGTCTTTAAACTTTATACCACTAGAACTCCGGGAAGCTTCTATGAAGACAAGGGTTATGCAATCGCATGGCACTTTAGGAACTCTCCCGAAGAGTTTGCTGATTTTGTAGCTAACAAACTTTTTGTTGAGCTTGAGGAAGCATTAAGTTCAATCCCTGCTCAAGTGACGCGAGGAAAAAAAATAATTGAAGTAAAGTCACTTCATGCATGCAAGGGTCATTTTGTTCAGCACTATCTTGAGAGGAGAGAATATCTTCCAGAAGTTGTGATTGCCATAGGTGATGATACAAGTGATGAGGACATGTTTGAATATCTGCAAAATAATGCCTCAGTCAAAACTTTTTGCATCAAAGTAGGAGAAGAAAAAACCAATGCAAAATACTCACTCAAAGATCAATCCAAAGTAGACTCTCTACTTCTTAATATCTTAATGAATTCCTAATATTTTTAGGAGTTTTGAATTGGCCCTTTTATTTACCAGACTTCCAAGTTAATATTAATCCATGCCTATTTTCTTTTTAATGATGTCACTTGCTTTTGCCAACGAAGATGAGGTTCGAAACCTCATCGAAAAAACGTTCACTCGCAACAATACTTATTGCAAAATAGGTAATGAGAGAATTGAAATTCAAGTGAGAAGTGTAAATTCTAAAACGGAACCTGGTGAGAAAAAATATGGCGAGCATATTTTTTATTATCAGAATGAAATACCAAAGATCCTTCCCTTAAATAGAGATGGCTTGGCCAATTATCGCCTCTTCGAAGGTCAAAGTCCTATTTGTTCTAAGTCTCTGGGTTTTCAAATTGATAAAAATCTAATTGCTGTTTTATTTTTAAAAGAAAACAACCCACATCGAGATACCCTTACTCTTCAAGTCTTCAACAATGATACCACCACCCCAGATAAAGTTATTGATACTGAATATTTGACGGAGAAGGCGGAGTTGTTTGATGGTGGATTTATTTTTGATTCCTATCTTGAAAGAACAAAAATTCAGATGGGTAAGATTAAAATTCAGGAAATAGAATATACCTACCAAGATAGAGATTTCCCTTTTTGGATTTCATATAATAAATCTGGCTTTAGCATTTCTCCCGAGAAAACCTTCGAAGAATTTCCATTCAAAGAACTCTACAAGGATAAGAATGATTTCCTGAATGAAATTCAATGGAATGAGAAAGAGAAAAAAATTCAAAACAACATTCTTTTCGTTGCCGTTAATCACAAACTCAAAAAAGAATGTATCCTCATCGCTGGGCCTACTCAAAAAGTGACTGGATCAGAAGCTGGTTGGCGCTGTCGCTAAACGATATAGGCCGTGTAAATTGAAAAAAGCTCTTCAAGCTTCCCTTCATACTTAAGTTCAAGCCAAGAGTGATTGCTTGCAATGATTTGCTTCGTGAACTTCCCTCTCACAACAACGCGGACGGGTCTCTTCATCGCGACGGCAGAAATTTGCTTTAAGGTATGATCGATATGTTCTACTTGTCCGTAGTCATAAATAAAATAGATATCTGCCTGTGGCAATTCAAAATCCTTAGCGAACAAATCTTGTGTCATTAATTTACAAGTAGTAAAACCTAAGTCTTTGTAGATTCTATTTCCCTCATCCACTCTTGTTTTAACGTACTCATAGCCAGTAAAGAAAGTCTTGATATACAGCCCACCCAAGACCACTCCCATTCGCCCATAGGCCGCACCTAGATCAACTACATGTTGGTAAGGCTTAACTTTCAAGAGCTGAAGAATTCTCAAAATTTCAGAATAAGGGGTTTGAAGAGTTTGAAGATCAAGCCCTACCCAAGTCTGAATACCCTCATGAATGGTAGGGCCCCAGCTCTCATGGGATCCTTCTGGATCAAAACCATGGGCCTCAGCAATCAGCATTTCTTCAATATACTTTAATCTAAAACCCAGAATTTTATCTATGTAGTCAGAATGCATTCTCCGAATAACATCATTTGCTTTGGGGGAGTGAAAAAAATCGGGTTCACTTATGAGGAGCTTTTTATCATTCAGAGAAAGAGGTAGTGTTTCCAGACGTTGAAAGTCTAAAAGAGATTTTAATTCCGTCCTTGGAAAAAACTCTAACTGAAACAAAATTATTCCTTAATTTATTTTCTCAGCGTTATAGCCAATTTCTTTTAGTAGAAACATCACCCTATCATCAGGAAGATTCTCAACCTTGAGTGTATTATCTTTAAGATTAACATCAACTAAAACCATAGAATTCAATTTTAAAAGCTCAGTCTTAATCGCCTTTTCACAGTGACCACAAGTCATGTCTTCGATTTTGAATGTGCTCATTCTGCTCCCTAGTGTATATTTTCTTTTGAATTATTAGGTTCAGTTGTCGCTAATTTCTCAATCCTGTCTAAAAAGAGCCTCAACCTTTGGACACCGACAATCACTGCTTCCTCTGCTGAAAGTTGGTGATAAACAATTTCTACATGTTTAAAGATTTTATGCGATTCCTTGTGAATGATATCAACCTCCACATGAAACTCATCTTTCACATGGTGAACAGTTACCCGACCTAAAAGGTAGGGATTATTTTCCAGATCAATATACTTTTCTTGAGGAAAATCACTCATACCCCTAAATGGAACCATTTTATATGCCGAAAAGTCAACGTACTAACAACACAAAGGAGCCTCAAATGAAATCACTTCTTATCGCCATGGCACTTATCTATGCTGCTACAAACGCATTCGCCGATCATCATGAAGAAAAAGCAAAGAAAGTAAAACATGATAAAGAGCACCATCACGTAGAGGAAGCTGGAGATCATGAACACGATGAAGGACATCATAAAGATCATGATCATAAAAAGCATCATCCTAAACATGACGAAGAAGTCAAAGATGATAAACATAAAGAAGAGCAACCGAAGCCAAAAAAATAATAAGTTTTCCATCAGGCCCTCGCATGAGGGCCTTCTTAATTTATGAATATATTTGAACAACATTTTAAGGCCATCGAAGACACCTACTCTTCGCTAGAAATCTTCTCTGATATCAGCTGGGAAGTAATCTGCAACGAATATCTCGCTTCACATGAAACGCCCCCGAAAGATGTGGATGACTTTGTTGCTGGATTTCCTCAATTTTTAGAGGACAAAGCAGCAGAAGGTGAATGCCCAAGCTATCTTTTTGAAATTGCCTATGTTGAGCTCATGGCGAGTATTTTAAGTGAGGCAAAATTAGAATTGCCCACAAAAAAGGGTCTTCATCTTAACCCCTCATTAAGTTTTTTGACCCTTGAATTCGATGTCCTCCAAATGCTTGAAGACTCAAAGTCCGGAGAGGTCTCAGTGATTGAAAGACCCCACATCCTGTGCCTTTATCAAGATGGAGAAAATGGCTTATGCAGCCAGGAAATTGAGGAAGATGAACTTGAGATTTTAAAAAAACTTGAAGATCAAGCAGATTGTACGTCAGATCAATTTCCCTCAAAAGATCAGCAGTCCCTGGCTCATCTGATTAAAACTGGAATGATCTTAGACATGGCCTAGACGCTTAATCCTTTAAACTTCATAAACGATTCTGAATTTGCGAGACTGACTCTATGAAAAACCTCTGCTGGATACGTCGCGACCTTCGCCTTCATGATCACAATGCCCTCTCTCATTCTTTAAAGGACGGAGAGACTGTCATTGTTTTCATTTTTGACCAGCACATCTTGGATAAATTAAAAAACAAATCTGATAAAAGACTTACTTTTATCTACGACTCACTAGCTGAAATTGAAAAGCAACTCCAAAAAAAAGGCTCTTCCCTTATTGTTCGATATGGAAAACCTGAAGATGAGATTCCAAAACTTTGCGAAGAATTAAGGATTGATAAAGTTTTCACCAACCGTGATTATGAGCCCTATGCAAAAAAAAGGGACGAGCTCGTTGCTAAAAAGTTAAAAGCCTCTGGGATTGAATTTGAAACATTTAAAGACTCTGCCTTCCACGAAAAACATGAAATCCTCACGGGGAGTGGCTCGCTTTATAAAGTGTTTACGCCTTATAAAAATAAGTGGCTTGAAAAGTTTGAAGAATCTGGAAAAGTCATTCCTGATTATAAATGTGAGCTAAAAAATCTTCGAAAATTTTCCAATCCAAAAAATATTCTTGAGACAGATTGGTATAAAGTTATGGGTTTTCATCCGTCACCATCTGTTCTCAAAGCAGGCACAAATGAAGCGCTCAAAAGATTAGAAGCTTTTGAAAATCACATGAATAAATACAAAGAGGCCCGTGATTTTCCTGCCATCGAAGGAACTTCAAATCTCTCGACCTATATTCGCTTCGGTAATATTTCAGTTCGTGACATGATCCGCTCCGGAGTAAGTAAGCGCTCTGAGGGGGCGTCTACTTGGGTTGCTGAAATCATTTGGCGGGATTTTTATCACATGATTCTCGATACTCATCCCTATGTAGAGAAGGAATCTTTTAAACGAGAATATGATCAAATCAAATGGTTGGGTTCTGACGAAGACTTCAAGGCCTGGTGCGAAGGGCGGACTGGCTTTCCGATTGTTGATGCGGCCATGCGTTGTTTAAACGAAACCGGTATGATGCACAATCGCCTCAGAATGATCGTGGCATCCTTTCTTTGTAAAATACTTTTAGTTGATTGGCGCAAAGGGGAAAGATACTTTGCCGAAAAACTTATGGATTATGACCTCGCCGCCAATAATGGGGGCTGGCAATGGTCCTCAAGTTCGGGGTGTGACGCTCAACCGTATTTTCGCATTTTTAACCCCTATACCCAGAGCGAAAAGTTTGATTCTGAAGGATTATTTATCAAGCAATGGGTTCCTGAACTGGCCAAGGCAAATGCCAAGGAAATTCACCGCCCAGATGTACTCCTCTACCCTGGTTACCCCTTGCCAATTGTAAGTTATGAAAAAAACCGCCAGCGATGTCTGGAAATGTATACTGTGGTGAAAAAATCATAACTTTTCGCAACGCCTCAAAAACACAAATACGCCAATAATTGTCCTAATTTATTTAGTCATTTATAGCCTGACAACTCGTGCAAATCTGCTACTCTTAAAAGCAATTATTTCTTCGACTTAAATCCTATTTATGAACTTTCAAGGGAGTACTTCTGTATGGTGACATCTGCTGTGAATCACTACTGTAAATCCTCCATTGGTAGAAAACAACTTGTTGCCATCACTGGCCTCTTGTTGTGTGGATTTCTTGTGGGACATCTCTCAGGAAACTTTCTACTTTTGGCCGGCCCAGACGCTTTTAACATCTACGCACACAAGCTTGCTTCACTTGGGCCTATGCTCTATTTGATCGAGGCCGGTCTTGCTGCCATTTTTCTTGTTCACCTTGGTCTTGCGATGAAGCTCAACATGGAAAATATGAAGTCTCGTGGAAAATACCAAGAGAAAAACAAAACTGGTCGAGGCACTACTTTTGCTTCTCAGACTATGCCATACACAGGAATTATTCTTTTGATCTTTCTTGTGCTTCACCTCTGCAGTCTTAAATTTGGTTCTTACTATGAGACAACTGTTGATGGCGTTCTCATGAGAGATCTTTACCGTACTACTATTGAGTACTTTGCCAGTACTGCAGCAACTGCTTGGTATGTTGTGGCGATGTTTTGTGCTGCCATTCACACTTCTCATGGATTCGCTTCTGCTTTTCAATCTCTAGGATTGAATCATGGTAAGTATTTTAAAAATGTTAAACGTCTTGGACTCATATACGCCATTCTAGTTGGCGGAGGCTTTGCCTTCGTTTCTATTTGGTGTCACATGAAGGGAGTGTAATATGGCCATTAATCTTGATCCCAAAGCACCATCAGGTGATTTAAAAGACAAATGGAGCAAACATAAGTTTGAATCAAAACTTGTTAACCCAGCAAATAAAAGAAAATTTACTGTTATCGTTGTAGGAACTGGTCTTGCAGGTGGCTCTGCTGCCGCTAGTTTGGCCGAACTTGGTTACAATGTACTTTCATTCTGTATTCAAGATTCTGCACGTCGTGCTCACTCAATCGCTGCTCAAGGTGGTATTAACGCCGCTAAGAACTATCCAAACGATGGTGACTCAATTAAGCGTCTTTTCTACGATACCATAAAAGGTGGAGATTATCGTTCTCGCGAGGCTAACGTTTATCGTTTGGCAGAAGTTTCAAGCAACATCATCGACCAAATGGTTTCTCAAGGCGTTCCATTTGCGCGTGAGTATGGTGGCTACCTTGATAACCGTTCATTCGGTGGATCTCAGGTTTCTCGTACTTTCTATGCTCGCGGACAAACAGGTCAGCAGCTTCTTCTTGGTGCCTACTCTGGAATGATGAAAATGATTTCTAAAGGCAAAATCAAGATGTTCAATCGTCGCGAGATGATGGACCTTGTAACGATTAATGGTAAGGCCCGTGGGATTATCGTCAAAAATCTTATCACTGGCGAAACCGAAAAGTACGCAGCCGATGCTGTTCTTCTTTGTACTGGTGGATACGGAAACGTTTTCTATCTTTCAACAAATGCGATGACTTCAAATGCTTCAGCTGCTTGGAGATGTTATAAACGTGGAGCTGCTTTTGCGAACCCATGTTTCACACAAATTCACCCTACATGTATTCCTGTTCATGGCGACTATCAGTCTAAGTTAACTCTTATGTCTGAATCTCTTCGTAACGATGGTCGCGTTTGGGTTCCGAAAAAACCAAATGACACCCGTAAGCCGGCAGAAATTCCTGATGAAGAGAGAGACTACTATCTTGAGCGCGTGTACCCTTCGTTTGGTAACCTTGCTCCACGAGATATTTCTTCTCGTCAGGCAAAATATCGTTACGACGAAGGCAAAGGTGTAGGCCCAACGAAACAGGCCGTTTACCTTGATTTCCGTGATGCGATCGCAAGAGATGGTAAAGAAGTGATTGCTGGTAAATACGGCAACCTTTTTGAAATGTATGAGCGAATTACTGGTGATGATCCTTACAAAACACCAATGATGATTTATCCAGCTGTTCACTACACAATGGGTGGCCTTTGGGTGGATTATAATCTTCAATCAACTGTTCCGGGACTACATGTTCTAGGAGAGGCAAACTTCTCAGACCACGGGGCCAACCGTCTTGGTGCTTCGGCACTCATGCAGGGTCTTGCCGATGGTTATTTTGTTATCCCAAGCACACTAAGCCACTACCTCGCTTCAACTCCGCTTGAGAAAGTAACGACTGATGCGAAGGAATTTAAAGAGGCAGAAGAAGCTGTAAAACTTCAAACCTCGAAGCTTCTTAGCATTAAAGGTAAACGCACTGTAGATGATTTCCATAAGGCCCTTGGTCACTATATGTGGGACTACGTAGGGATGAGCCGTAACGAAGCTGGTCTTAAAAAGGCCATCGATGGAATCAGAAAACTTCGTGAAGAATTCTGGAAAGATGTAAATGTTCCAGGCGATGCTGGAAACTTTAACCTTGAACTTCATAAGGCCGCACGTGTAGCTGATTTCCTAGAGCTAGGAGAACTCATGGCCCTTGATGCACTTGAGCGTAATGAATCCTGCGGTGGACATTTCCGTGAGGAGTATCAAACTCCAGATGGAGAAGCTCAACGTGATGATGCAAACTTTGCTCACGCAGCTGTTTGGGAATATACAGGTCCAAATTCAAGCCCTATCCGTCACAAAGAAGAGCTTAAATTTGAATATGTTCAACTTGCTACTCGTTCGTACAAATAAGGAGAGACCAAATGAGCTCTGAAAATATGACCTTAAACCTTAAGATTTGGCGCCAAAAGAGTGCTGCCTCTGAAGGTAAATTAGTCGACTACCGTGTTGAAAATGTTTCACCAGATATGTCTTTTCTTGAAATGATTGACGTCCTTAACGAGCAACTCGTTCGTAAAGGCGAAGATCCAATTGCTTTTGATCACGACTGCCGCGAAGGAATTTGCGGTATGTGCTCAATGATGATTGATGGAAAGGCCCATGGCGGTTACAAGAATACGACAACCTGCCAAGTACACATGCGCCTCTATAAGAATGGTGACACCATTGTTATCGAGCCATTCCGTGCCCAGGCCTTCCCTTTGATTAAAGATCTTGCTGTTGATCGTGGCGCCATTGATAAAGTCATGATTGCTGGTGGATACGTTACGGCAAATACAGGTAATGCTCCTGATGCAAATGCCATGCTTATTCCTAAGCCAATTGCTGATGAAGCGATGGATGCAGCTGCTTGTATTGGTTGTGGTGCTTGTGTTGCAAGTTGCCCGAACGGTTCGGGGATGCTCTTCATGGGTGCAAAGATTTCTCAGCTTGCTCTTCTCCCTCAAGGTGAGCCTGAGTCTCCAAGACGTGCCCTTAATATGGTTCATACTCATGACGGTCTTGGTTTCGGAAACTGTACGAACCACGCTGAGTGTGAAGCGACTTGCCCTAAAGGCATTTCAATTGAGCACATCGCTCGCATGAATCGTGAGTACCTCAAAGCGGCTTTCACTTATCACGAAAAAACCCGCTCAGAAGGCGGAGCCTAATTTAAAAAAATAGGGAGCTTCGGCTCCCTTTTTTTTTGTTTGACTTTATTGACGCCAGAAATAAATTTCTGATATTCTAAGTCATCTCCAATTCAAAGGCGTTCATGAGAATTTCACTTTTAGCTTTAGGCTTACTGGCCTTGTCTGCGCTTGTAAAGGCCGCAAATTTCTTTTAGATGTTCCTTTCACTCTCTTCTCTTTTTCTTGCCATTATTTTCATTCAAACAGGTGCAAGTTTTGCAAAATCACTTTTCCCTCTGGCCGGGGCCGGTGGAGCATCAGTACTTCGCTTATTTTTTGCAGGATTAATTCTCAGCTTAATTTGGCGACCATGGCGACTTAAGCTCAGGCCCCATGAAAGAAAAAATCTTATTCTTTACGGAGCTTCACTTGGACTGATGAATCTTTCTTTTTATTTTGCTCTGGCGCGAATCCCTCTAGGGGTTGCAGTCACTCTCGAATTTGTTGGACCATTGACTCTCTCACTCATGTCTTCAAGAAAAAAAGTAGACTTCATCTGGGCCATCCTAGCTGGATTAGGTATTTATTTTGTTATGCCAAAAGAGGATATTCATCACCATATAGACTTACTAGGTGTTTTATTCGCCCTCGTTGCAGGATTATTTTGGGCCTTCTATATACATTACGGCAAGAAGGCGGGAGAGAATTTTCACGTGGCCTCGGCAACAGCAATTGGCATGATCGTGGCGTTTTTAATTGTTCTGCCGTTTGGTCTTTATTTTGATGGGGACAAAATTTTTAACTTGAAACTTGTTCCTATGGCAATTTTAGTCGGCCTTCTTTCAAGTGCTCTCCCCTATTCTCTGGAAATGTACTCCTTAAAAAGAATACCTGCTAAAACATTTGGGGTTCTCATGAGCATGGAACCTGCCATCGCATCCCTTGCAGGACTAATGATTCTTGGAGAAAAACTTACTGGCCAGCAAGTGATTGCGATTTTCTTTATAATGACTGCGTGCCTGGGAAGTACATTGTCGTTAAAAAAAAATTAGTTTCTCTTTGCTAGCTTTGCAATTTCCTCTCTTAGAAGAGAGAACATTTCATCACTTAAAGGCCTGTCAGATTTAAAGCCGATCTCTATTAATTTCTTTTCTTTCTTCTCAGTAATATGACGTAATGTGAGAGTTCCGCTTTCAAAATGAGGTTTGCCACAAACTGAAATAATTTTGTACTGATTACTTTTTCTAAAAAATTCAATGTTCAGTATACTTGTTCTCGCCCCAATCCCCTTCTCGGAGATATTATTTAACTGAACCACAATATCAATGGCAGTTGAACTATCTAAAGACTTTAAAGTGACATTGATTTTTGATGAGGGTGGAAGTTTTGTTCTGTCTGAACCCCTGGCCTCAATGGCTTTTGCCTCTTTTGGAAAAAGACAAAGAAGCTGATTCCCTCTGTATTGGTACTCTCCGGGCATCAGTTTAAAAATAAGATTTCGGTAGTTAATTTTTATAAAAATGGGAACATCGACATTAAATTCAAAAGTGGCCAAAGAATGAAAAACGAAAGCTTCCTCGATCACTTCAATTTTTCTTATCGTATAAAGTTCGCGCTTGTTCGTAAGGGTTTGCCAAATGTTTCCAAGCTCAATCACGGGAGCTTTTTGAACCATGGCAATGATTTCATCTTTGTGGTCAAGAAGGCGGTACTTATCCATACCCCTGATTATATCAAGAGTATGGATTCAATCAAACTCAATTCTTAATTAAATAAGCACGACTCAATTGTTGGAAATGACTGATAACTTGGTCTTGTCGACGTACCATCGTTTTTCACTATAACTTTCACCCATGGTGCAGCCCCGGTGAAATCTCTTGAAGTACATAACATGGTGGCTTCAGTATTCACTCTTGCTTTCATCAAAAGTTCCTGGCAATCACTCAGATTTTTAAACATATCTTTTCTTCTAGTCGTTCCTTCTTTTGTTATTTTCGTGATGACGTAAGGAGGAGCATCATTAAAGTCTCTCGGAACACAGGCATGTAAACCACCCATCATATAGCGAACTACTGAAATTTTTTCGAGACATGACTCAACCGTTTTAAAAATAAAGCCCATCAGTTTAGTGCGACTAAAATCTCTTGATTCCAAAGCTAAGACAAAAGGTCCTTTACCATAGAAATCTCGAGGGACGCATACGAGCTGGCCATCAATATCTTCAGGTATCCCAGATAAGGTGTGGAGAACCATTTCAAGTTGATTTCTTGCTCTAGAGAGAGTTCTCTGATCATAGCTATTTGTTAAGACCTGCTCCCTGATCTGGTCATTTAAATCAATGATTGATCTTTCATCTTGAGCGAAAGCAAAGGCAGCTATAAATAGAAGGAAAATAAGTGAAATTAATTTAAACATACTATACTCCCTGACTTGTAATTTTGATTTTCAATAGTCAGTTCATAATGAGCACTGGTTGCGATGTTTAAAATGGCATAAAAAACAAAGCTCATGATTGGCATCTGGAACTCCTTAACTAAAAAGGTGGGCTTCCTGCCAAAAAAGAACCAACAATGACTCATCCTGAGCTTGTGACTGACTAATTTGCAAAGTCTTTGCCAAGGGAGTTTTCGTAATATTAGTAAGTTATGCTAGGCCAGAAAGAAACCAGTGCCAGTTTGATCCTGACTTGGTGCGCATTACCAAAAATAGTTATGAGAATAAAATTATAAGTATTGTGATTAAGGAGCCTTTCATGAAACTTGTGATTCTCACTCTCGCTCTCATTTCTTTACCTGCTATGGCATGCCCAGAGCTTGCTGGGAAGTATTCGGCTTGTCGCACTTCATCTGAGCAAGAGTCTACATCATCAGAAGTCTCAATTGAGCAGGAAATTGTTAATCAAGTTCACCAATTTAAAATACAAACTGTTGATACTCAATCTGGAGACAGGGGAACTGAAAACTACCAGGCGGATGGGAAATTAAAAATCTCAACTCAGACTGATCCGGACAATGGAACTGAGGTAAGAACTGAAACTCTTGCAAGCTGTTCGGGGAATTCTTTGTACGTGAAACTAAAAGTGACAATTGACTCTCGCCCATTAGCAAAAATCAACGTTAAGGTCTCAAAAATCAATAATCAACTCGTTCAAGTTTTTACCGGTGAGAACATGGGACAAACTTTAAATCACACGACCTATTGCGAGTGATTATTCGCTAACCTCTTCATCACAAACAACTTCAGCAACCTTTGAATTTAGTGAATCAATCATATGACCCTCAAGGACGGCTTCATCTGTGCAAGATTTTAAAACAACCTGAAGGCCTTTGCCGATTCCATCAAAACGGTCCTGCTTGCCAAATTGGCCACATCTAATTCTTGTATGATCTAGCTGGATAATTTCACTTTCATTAACAACAAGTACATTTTCAGAAATCTGGATTCTCTCAACACCCTCTATCGCTGCATCAGAGTTTTTGAAATTACAATTTAGAGTTGCAGCAAAAGCTTGGGTTTTAAGAACTGCAAAAAGGGCAAGTAAAAGGCAAGCACTTAACAATTTATTCATTCCTTCCTCCATCCAGTTTCGGGAATAAATAAGAAATAACACAACTCAATCACGCCCGTAAGAAGTGCATTTTGGCACTGGCCAAATTTTTCTTTAGGCATTTTCCCCTGTATTTTTTACAATTTCTGACTTGAAATCCTTATTGACGATGGAAGTCACCATCACTTAGTCTGAAAACCATGATCATATACGACCAGACCTCCATCGCTTTCATTCAGCGCGCACAGGAAGTTCTAAGAGATATTCTTGCTGATCTAAAGATACCGGTAAAAAAAAGCCGCTTTCTGTTTAATAATTATCTTTACCCTATTAAGGTCGTGGTCTTCGATGGGACTGATTTAGGCCACTTTAACGCTCCCTTCTATCAAATTGGCCTCAATAGAAAGCTTATCTATTTGGCTAAAGACTCCGTTCTCCGCGATATATTGAAACATGAACTGGCCCACTACTTAACTTGGATAAAATTTGGAAATGTTTCTCCTCACGGCCCAGAGTTCAAAGAGACATGTCGTGACTTTGGTTTTACTGAAGAAGTTTCTGCTGCAACAATTAATCTTCAAGAAGCCAATCTTTCTAAAGAGGGTGACCTTGAATCTGAAAAAGTTTTAGAAAAAGTAAAAAAGCTTCTTCAGCTTGCTCAAAGCTCTAATTCTCATGAGGCAGAGCTTGCAACAATTAAGGCCAATGCCTTGCTTTTGAGACATAACCTGGATCACATTACGACTGATGATGAAGGTCCGGTCTTTATGGAAAGAGTACTTTTCCAGAAACGCAAAGATGCCAAGATGGCAGCTATCTATGATATTCTCAGACACTTTCTTGTTAAACCCGTTATTAGCTTTGGAAGGGGAATCTGTTGCATTGAGATCACTGGAACAAAGACTAACGTGAAACTTGCTCTTTATATCGTAGAATTCCTTGAGAGAGAATTTGACCATCTTTGGGAAATTGCAAGAAAGGAGCATCAGCTCTCAGGCCTGCGCTCAAAAAATTCTTTTTTCCTCGGCATAGCCAAAGGCTTTGATCATAAGATGACATCCAATAAAATGGAGCTCTCTCCTGATGATCAAAAAGGACTTGTCCTTGTGGAAAAAAATCTTAACACTAGAATCAAGCAAATTTATGGCAAACTTTCCTCTTCAAGCTCTTCACATCAATCTGATGAGCGCGCTGGCGCTGTGGGAGTCATGAAGGGCAAAGACCTCACCATACGGAAAGGTGTTGAAAGTTACTCGAAAGGACTTTCTTTGCCTTTTTTTAAATCTAAGTAGGAAAAAATGGATTCACAAATCAGAAAACAATTAGTCTCAGGCGCAACTCTACTCTTTCTAGCTGTGCTCTTTGGCGCCTTTGGGGCCCATGGATTAAAACAATTTGTTTCACCTGAAAAACTCATCACTTTTGAAACTGGTGTGCGCTATCACTTCTACCATAGCTTTGGAATTATTCTTCTCGCCTTAACAAAGAAATCTTTCCCAGAAATAAAATTGAACTCGTCATTTATTTGTTTTGTCTTGGGAATTATTTTCTTTTCATTAAACTGTTATCTCTATGTTCTTACAGGCATCAAATTTTTTGCCATGATAGTTCCCATTGGTGGATTACTTTTTATGATCGGATGGATGTT
>CANHJD010000046.1 GCA_947461145.1 Bacteriovoracaceae bacterium | reverse complement strand
TTCTCAATATCCACATTAAGTTCTTCATTTTCTTTTGTGGCGCGATCAATATGCTTTTCTTTATCGATGAGGGATTTCTTAAGATGCTTTACTTTTTCTTCCGAAGCCGCAAGCTCTCTTGAGTGCTCATTATAATCATCTTGAGCAACGTCAATTTTTTCCACCATATCTGTTTTCTGAATTTTTTCATCTTCCAAAAGTAGATCTATCTGAGACTTACGAAGAGTTAAATTCTCATGCTCTGTCTTGCGACTTTCGAGCATGCTGTCCGCATTAACAAAATCCTGTAGAAAATCATGCTCTTTGTGAGATTCAACAATGAGCTCATATCTCTTGATACGCTCACGAAGCGTTTTAGCTTTTTCAGCTTTTTCCGCCTGTTGCTCAAGTTTTTTAAGATTTTTATAAATTTCGTTCTGAAGATCTTCAAGACGCGTAAGATTTGATTGAGTGCTCTCAATTTTCTTAAGAGATTCACGTTTACGAAGTTTAAATTTTGTAATCCCTGCCACTTCCTCAATCATGACTCTTCGCTCTTCAGGCTTTGCCTGAACGAGCTTATTAATTTCACCCTGAGCAATAATGGAGTAAGATTTTGCCCCAGCACCCGTATCCATGAAAACTTCATGGATATCTTTGAGACGAGCTGGTTCATTATTAATTCGATACTCAGTTTCACCATTACGGTAAAGCTTACGAGTCAAATGGATCTCAGCTGGTTTTGCTACGGCCCCATTAATATGAATATGCTTTCCGTTTACGTTATCTAGAACAAGAGTCACTTCGGCAAATGAAGCAGGAGTATATTTTGAAGATCCAGCAAAAATAAGATCCTTCATACTTGTTCCACGAAGGTGCTTTGCTGACTGCTCCCCCATGACCCAGAATAAAGCATCTACGATGTTGGATTTACCACAACCGTTTGGTCCAACGATCCCAGTGATACCCTCGTCAAAAATGATAGTGGTTTTGTCTTTGAAGGATTTAAATCCCTGAATGATGAGCCTATTAAGCCTCATGTCTGCCTCTCGTCTAGTGTTTGTGTGTGATCATCAACTCTTAAAAAACTTCCGCATCTTGCGTCCGTTTTAGTCAGATAAATTTGATGATGAGCCATCTTCTCTCAATTAAAATCGGCCTGTCTAGAGTTTTCGCTCTTACTGATTCTTTCTTAGGAGTCAATGACTCAACGCTTGATTTAGTAAATAAGTTATTTTTTGCGAGATTTTGAAAGGACTCTACTTAAGGCCACTGGAGTAATGCCTAAATAAGAAGCAATTTGGTGCTGAGGAATTTTTCCCATGAGAGGTCCGAAGTCATCTCTAAATTTATTGTATCTCTCCAATACATCTAATTGGAGAAACTCAAACTCCCGTTGCTCTTTAGCTAAAAAGTGCTCTTCGGCAACGATCCGTCCAATTGTCTGCCAGCAAGAATGTTGCGAGTAAAAGGGTAAGAAGTCATGACGACTTATTAAGACAAGCCTTGAAGCTTCCATGGCCTGAATGTACGTACGAGAGGGGATATTCAGAAGCATTTCTGAATAGGCGCCTATCAACTCTCCAGATCGACGAAAAGACTTTATATGCTCTTTTCCATTATTGTCAGTGTAATAAAGACGAAAGAGACCATTGAGAATAATTCCAATTTCTAATGTAGTATCTCCCGCTTGGAGGAGATAATCCCCTTTAGATAGACTTCGCTCTACTAGCTTTGACTCAAAAGCAAGCCACTCTTCCATGGGAAGAGGAACCCAAAGGTTAAATTGCTCATAAATCTGAGGATATTTCATCCTCTTATTATAGCTTATCCTGGAGTGAACGATAACTTTTTTGACCGTCCAGATGGACCTTCAAAGCCTCAATTTCCTGTGAGTTACTTAATTTTACGTAGGGACTTTGGGAAATCTTAGCAGTTGCATTTTCTGGACTCTGATTTAGGACGTGAATTTTACCGGCCCGCTGCCCTTCAAAAAAAGAAATCCAGTCTAGAAGTTCCTCTTCTTTAATTGGGGATTCCCAAATTAAATCATCCAGACGACCAGAATTTATGAAGACATCTTGAGCGGATAACGTCGAATGTTCCGAGTGGATATAAAACTTTCTTTCAGGATTCAAATATCTTAATAAAACTTCTTTAGAATTGTATGTGGGGATATAACCAAATCCCGCTTTAAGATTTTTATTATCCAAAACTGGTCTGTATTTTAAAAAATCAATCTGATCAGGACCATACTGAGTAAGATTCATCTTCTTTAAAACACCAAGAACTCCCGCTAGGACCTTGGCGGGAATTTTCACCAGAGGTTTCTTGAGAATTTTTGCCAATTCATAATTTGTCACTTTTCCGTCTCCGGCCAAATTATAAATTCCAGTTTTCTCCTTCATCATGCCCTGATAAATGATTTCTGCAACATCCTGGTCCCATATAAAAACAAAGGGAGAATCACTACCCTGTATGCCAATAACAACCGGTTTCTCAAAAAGATCGGTGATTTGATTTTTCATCATATCACCTAGTATTGTTCCTGGGCGAAGAATCAGTTGCTTCAATTGTGGCTGACTTTTCCGATAGTCTTCCAGCATATCCTCGACACATTTTTTATGCCAAGAGTACGCAAAAACTTGATTCCCCTTAATCGGCTCACTTTCAGGAATCCAATCTGGTAAATCCTTATGATAGCCATAAGCGGCTCCACTACTTGTAACAATAATCTGCTTTACCTTTCCAATGACAGCTGCCTCAAGAATATTTTTTGTTCCCAAGACATCAACACTATATTCAAACTCGCGATTAGAATTTTTCCCAGGAGAAACAATAGAAGCTAGATGAATAATCCCGTCAAATCTTCCCTCTTGAACGATCTTGGCAGCCTCAGGACTTCTGATATCAAGTTTCATAAAAGTCAGATTTTTATGGATTAAAAATCGAGGAAGGGGTCTTACATCTGAGGCCACAACTTCCATGTTAGCAAAGTTATCTTTGAAAAGACGTTTAATAACTTGTAGACCGATGGCACCCGATGCACCCGTAATTAACCAGCGTTTGATACCTGACATAGAGCTACTTTCCTTGAATTAAATTTTGCAATCAGTCCACTGACAATTGTTCCTATAACCATCTGCCAAATCCCCCAAAGGGCACAGGCAAGACTGACTTCTGGAATGTTTGAAAAATACACAAGTCCCAAAACCATCCCTAGCCCGGAGTTTTGGATGCTGACTTCCCAAGCGATGGTGATGCTTGTAGCGTAATCTTTTGTGGCGAGTTTGGTAAAAAGATAGGCCGTTAAAAAACAACCAATACTGCTCCCAAAAACCATCATCATCATGAAGGAGTCAATTTCTGCCAGAGATTTCCTGAAACTGATGCAGGCACCAGCGATGAGACCAAAGAGTAACCACGAGACACTTTTTTCAATGACTGTTCTAAACTTGATCCATTTTGGGCCCTCCTGATTTCTCATCCATATCCCAATAACAAGTGGAATTAAGATTGAGGTCACCAAGGTATTAAAAATATCCCCCCAAGGAAGATGGAGCTCTTTATAGGCCGCACTCCATTCTGGCTTAATATGAGTCGCAAGAAAAAAAATAGCAGGCACAGTCAGAGGCGAGAGAAGTGTCGATAAAAATGAAAGCCCCATGGAGATCCCAAGATTACCATTGGATTTAATCACAAATAACTGAGAGAGATTTCCCCCAGGACATGCGGCCAATAATACAAACGCCAACATCATATGGATGGATGGATTCACAATTAATAAGAGAATCATCATAAATGTTGGTAAAAAAGTGATTTGCATGATGTAGCCAAAAATGAGCTTTTTCCAAATTTTTGGTAAGGCCTTAATATCTGCAATGGTTATTTCAAAAGAAACGGCCAACATAATCACCGCAAGGATCACTTGGACAACTAATGCCTGAAGGTTTTGGTCTGTATTATTCATAGGATAGATTTTAACTGTGAAGGCAAAAAGGTTCATTAACTTTGGTTAATGACTAAAATTGCCTCCCTGTTTATGTTAAGGACAAGGAGATCTTATGCAAAAATTACCTTACGCAATTATCGGAGCAGGTCCATCAGGATTATCTGCAGCTAGAGCACTACAGAAAGTAGGACTTAACTTTATTGGTTTTGAAAAACATGGAGATGTTGGTGGCCTATGGGATATTAATAATCCTCACAGCACCATGTATAAATCGGCCCATCTTATTTCATCAAAAAAGATGACAGAGTTCACCGAATTTCCAATGAAAGAGAACATTGCTGACTATCCTTCTCACCGAGAACTCTTTAATTATTTTCAAGATTTTTCAAATCATTTTGATTTGAAAAAGCATTTTAAATTCAATTCCAATGTTGAGGCCGTCACTAGACAAGACGATGGAACCTGGATGATCAAGGCGAATGGAGAAACAACTCATGTGGCCGGAGTCATTCTTGCTACGGGAACTCTCCACTACCCGAATCTTCCTGATCAAAAGGGCAATTATACTGGAGAGAGCTTTCACTCTTCACAATATAAGGACGCTAGTATTTTTACTGATAAAAGAGTTCTCATCGTTGGATGTGGAAACTCTGCCTGTGATATTGCAATAGATGCTATTCACCATGCAAAATCAGTCGATATTAGTGTACGCCGCGGTTACCATTTTGTTCCTAAATACATTTTTGGAAAACCTGCAGATACAATGGGCAAGTCTAAAATGCCTACTTTTATTAAGAAGAATGTTCAGAAAAAAATTCTGAAAGCTTTCATGGGAAGTCCAGAGAACTACGGTTTTCCAAAGCCTGATCATGATCTATTCGAATCACATCCGGTGGTGAACTCACTAATACTCTATCATGCTGGTCATGGTGATGTGAAAGTTCAGCCTGATATTGAAAAAACTGAAGGGAAAACTGTCACATTTAAAGATGGGACTGAAAAAGAGTATGACCTTATTCTTTGGGCCACTGGCTATAAATTAAAGTATCCATTTATTGATAGTAAGCATCTTAACTGGGATAAGGCATCGCCGGATCTTTACCTTAAAATTTTTCACCCTGAAATTGATAACCTATTTATTGTAGGGATGATTGAGGCCCTAGGACTTGGCTGGCAGGGACGTTTTGAGCAGGCAGAGTTGGTAGCGCTTTATCTTAAACAAAAAGAGAGTCAGTCAGCGAGCTATATGAAGTTCAATGGCATGAAGCAAAAACCAATCGATCTCTCTGGGAATTTTAATTATATCAAATTGGATAGAATGAGTTACTACGTCCATAAGGACACCTATCTAGATGAAATCATGAAGCATAAGAAGGTTTTAACGACCTCTGTATAAATCACTAAGCCCCTTTAAGAGGGGCTTTTTTTTTGTTAGTCTGGCCGAAATGATGAAACTTATCCTTTTGGCCTTATTTTCTTTCAATCTCCATGCTGCAACAGTTTTATTTGTTGGAGACTCCCATTCAGTTGGCCCCTTTGGTTGGGCCCTAGATCAACATCTAAGGGATGCTGGCCATACCGTTGGTACCTACGCCAGCTGCGGCTCTATTCCTCGTTGGTTTACAACTGGACAGAAAACTCCCTGCGGCTACTTTGAAAAAGACCTCAAGGGGTCAGTGATTCAAGTCAAAGAAGCACCAACGCCAATCATGGATAATCTTTTGAGCACTTACCGCCCTGACGTAGTTATCATGGAATTTGGTGGCAATTACATCACAACTCCAGATGATGAATTTGTAAAAAAAGATATCAGATCTTTTATCAGCAAAGTAAAAGCAACTGGCGCAAAATGTTTTTGGGTAACTAATCCTGATACCAGAAAGTACCGTGATCAAATTCCTCGAATCATGGGTCTCACTAAAGAAGCCATAGGTGAAGAGTGTCCCATTTTTGAGAGTCAACTCCATACACGATACCCTGAGACTGGCGGAGACGGTGTCCACTATTGGAATACACTAGGAACTCCAATTGCTAAGGCATGGGCTTTAAAGGTTTTCGAAATGTTTAATGAGAATTTTAATTTATGATGAAGTTATTTATATGTCTTCTTTGTTTTCTCACATATGCCCAAGCAAGAACAAATTTACTTCTTGTGGGAGGGGGACATAGGCCTGTTGAAGCGATGAAAGAATTTGTCACACTCGCAGGCTCAGAAAAATCCCATATCCTCATCATACCTTGGGCATCCGAAACAATTGAAAGTGCTGAGATAATTCGAAATGAATTTCAAAGCCATAATGCAGGAAAGATTGAAATTGTTCCTCATCAACTTGTCGCCAAAGATTTAGAGCAGCTTCTTTCTGGGATTGAAAAGGCGACGGGGATTTTTTTTACTGGAGGAAATCAAAATATCCTCATGTCTGTGATCAATGAATTTAAACTCGCAGATATTTTTCGTAAAAAATTTAGTGAGGGAGTAGTTTTTGGGGGCACGAGTGCTGGAACCGCCATTATGTCTAATCCCATGCTCACTGGTAATGCAGATCTCACTGTTTTAGATGGCTCCAAAGTGGAATTAACCGAGGGACTGGGACTTCTTCCAAGTGGAATTATTGTTGATCAACACTTCATCATCAGAAGCCGCTTCAATCGTCTGGGAGGCCTCATTTTGGCCGATAAAGCCGTATTAGGGATTGGGGTCGATGAAAACACTTCGCTCCTTATCAAAGACAAAGACGCCCAAGTAATAGGTCCAACACAAGTTCTTCTCTTTAAAAAAACAGATCAGAATAAGCTAGAGATCTCTGTTATTAATCCCGGGACAGGTTTCAGATTTTAATTTCTCTGACTAAATCGATCAGGCCATCTTAAAACTAAATTGCTTAAAATTTATCTCGAGGCTGCCGATAAAGAATACATGAAGGTAAGTTGGTTAATCCTCATGTTTCTTTCAATTACTGGGTGCAAAGTCTCCTATGATAAGACACATGTTGAATCAGGGTCCTCAAACTCTGGGGTTATTCCTAAAATTTATCTTAAAGCGACTATTTGTCTTGAAGGTGCCTATGATGAAACGGCTACAGTTGCAGCTCAAACGCTTACTCTTAAGTCAAATCTAAATACGGTTCTTCCGACCAGTATTCCCGACACCACCTACAGAACAGACTCATTTCTTGATAAGTTTATTTATCTTACGGATATTGACACCCATGGCGGACCAATTATAGGGAATGAAATTGATCGAGTTATGGTTGAAGTTTTCCAGGAAGTAAATAGCGTAAAATACCTTGTTTCTCAGCAAGCGGCCCTACTTTCACCCGACGGATCAATGTTTGTTGCACTCGAATATTTTGGAGATGGAGATTATTATTTAAATATTATTCATCGCAATCATCTTGCTATCGGTAATGACATTCCTATTACGGTAACAGATAGCTGGGGCGAGATTGATTTTACAAAACCATCAACTCCGTATTTAGGTGAACCAGCAAAAACACCTTACGTATTAAAAAATGGAGGAGAAATAAAATGTCTCACGGCAGGTGATTTAACTTTTGATCACGATAATGATGGAATTGTTGAAATAGATTCACTCGATATGACAAAGCTAGAGACGAGTCTTACTAATGTTGTACCAAATTTTGCTTGCCCTGGCCCAGTCTCTTCAATCGCTCTCTCTGGGTACAAAACCTCTGATCTGGATTTCGATGGTCAAACTCAGGCCTGTGATGCTGCAGGTATCTCTGTTGCGGACAAGCTCATGCTCGAAAGTAATCTTGGAACTATTGGCGAAATTCACAAAGCGACTCCATAATAATTAAACCAATAAATCTACTCAAGAATATGTTACTTCACCTATAAGTGCCCTATTACTTTTGTTTTTTTCGTCGACTAAGCTAGAATAGGAAAATGGGAAGGCTTACATTTTTTATATTTGGATTCCTGATAGCTCTATCAGCAACGGCCGTTACTGTTCCGTCCCCTACTGCTATTCCAAAGTTATATTACCGAATTCCGAAATCCAAAAAACTAGAAAATAAAGATTACCTTACTATCAAAGGGCAGGACTTTGTCATTCTGGCCAAGCGATATGAAGAGAAAGATGATCACATCTATTGGAAAACCACGAAAATTAGAATTAAGAATAAGGAAGCTGTTCAAAACTGGCCTTATAGTATTCGCCAGCTTCTTGAACCTTTAGAACAAAATACAACTCCAGTTGAACCAATTTTGGGAATTGATCTTTATGCTGCGCCCATTTCGTTTGGAATTTTGAATAAAACGAAAAATATTAATGCTGGTTATAACATCAGAACTCTTTCATCTACGAGACACGAACTTAATCATAATCTAAGCATAATGGAAATGTCCTCTGAGGACCAATCAGGAAATGAGTCATCAACAATGATGCTTAATTCTCAATTGGTTTATGACTTTAATAATTTTTATAAAAACTGGACATATTTTGCTATGTTGAATTTTCGCCAACAGAAGTTTAATGGTGATTACCCAATTAGACATGCCTATGGTTTAGGACTCTTTGGACTAAAATATAAATTTATTAAAAATGGGACTTACATTAAAAATCTAGATCTTAGTTACGTCCCTATATATGAAGAAGTGTTGAGTGACTTTGAAATTCAAAACCCTGGAGAAGAGCCTTCCAAAAGACAAAACTATCTTAGAAATTCTTTCCGTTTTCGCTTGAGCCTAGGTTACGAAAAATGGACGTTTAATTATTTATTAAACTATCGCCCAGCTTATTATTTTAAAATGCAAACTTTAGATATGCAGGATACAGACATCCTTTCCTCGGCAAGCATAAATCTAAGTGTGAGTGAAAAAGTTCAACTGGGTTTTTCCAATACTTATACCAGAGATATTCGTCTTTATAGGGCCTCTGGTATGAGGCCAGACAATACGATCAATACCTATTCCGTGAATGTTTCTCTCAGTATTTAACCGACTAAATCCATTAGTTAATCTAAATTTTAAAATAGCGAATAAGGAGTTAATAAAATTGGTGACCCACCGATAAGTCCAGTATGAAAAGATGGTCTCCAAAAAGCCTCTTAACCCAAACCGATGTCCCCTATTACCTCCTTAGTTTTCTGGGTGGCTTTTGTATTTATATTCTTAAGCTCGCCTCAGTAGTAAAAGTCTTAGATGATCTGGGAATGGAATTTTATCCATGGTTAATGCTCATTCAAGGGATCAGCATTTATAGTGCAATTAAAATTACGGAGCTCAAATCACGCAGAAATCCTTTTCTATTTGCCAGTTTGGTCTTTTTAGCGGGTCTTTTTATTGTTGCTGCAGGTAATTTGCCAATATTCAATTCTTTAAATCAATCAATCGCTTTTCCCATATCACTTTTCATCTGTAGCTCAATCCTTCTCTCTCTAATTGAGATTCATTTAAATGACATTATTTTTTCTCAAATCAGTCTTCTTAAAAATACTCGAATTGCGACAACTCTTGCACTGTTCGAAGAAACTGGGGCTCTAACAGGATCAGTTTTTACCTTTTTTGCTGGAAGCTTGGCCTTATCAAGTACAAATTTATTAATTACTCTTGTCCCTTTTTTATTATCATCTTTTTTGCTTCTTTTGCTAAAACCATCAAGTGAATCGAAAGTAGAAATAAAAGAAAAAAAGCAGATTACTGAAGATGTCTCATTAAGACTTTACCCCTTTAGCTTTCTTGTTATAGGTCTTTTCACAACACTTTTATGTTTAAAACAACTTCAGGGCTTTACGGTTCTTGTTGGTCTTGAACAACTAAAAGGTTCAAATGGAGAGGGTTTGACAAAGATCTTTTCACAATTTTCTATGGTTCAAACATCCCTCATATTTATTGTCCTACTTGCCTCAATGAGCAGAAAAAGCAGGCTCCCAACATGGAGTAAAGGAATTAAGGGATTTCTCTCAATTCAAACTTTTTCAATGGCACTCTTAGTAGTCGTACCAAGTCCGCTTTTGTATCTTGGTACAGGTGCCATTAGAAAAATTTGGCAACATACTTTTCTAGAAGAATCGATGAATATTCTTAATTCATCAATTCCACAGGACATAAGGATTAAAATCAGATCTCTCATGGAAAGATATGGTAATCTCGTGGCCTACACTATTCTTTCAGGAGTAAGTTTTCTTTGCATTAATAAAATTACCCCTATGTGGAGTGCATGGTTACTAACGGCATGTATTGGTGGAGTTGGAATTTTTCTGAGAAAGAAACTTTTTAATACATTAACAGATTATCAGGTCGGAAATATTGTAAGAACTGATGTATTTGAATCTATTAACTCTTGTTACTCCCTTGCAAATCCTGAAGCTTCAAACCATGCAATGGCCCTCATTTCTTTAATGCATCAAAATCCTCGCCCGATTTTATTAAAGGCAATTATAAAATCTCTTGGGAATATGCAATCCAAAGATGCTATCGAGCCATTGATGAAAATTTATGAGACTAATTCTGCCGAGGACGTACAACTTGCGGCGATTGAAGCTTTATTAAAATTTGAATCTCATGATATTGATTATTTCCTTTTAAATAAACTGCAAAAAATTATTCACGAACAAACTTCTTTGGGTGAGATTAGAAGATCTATTTTTACGGCAATTACGACCAGACTTCATGATGTTGCTATACCAATGCTTGTTGGTATTTTGAAAGAAAATCCTGAGGATCAGCGGGTTATTGCGAACGTTCTTATTGTCATGGGTGAAATTGCAGTTAAGCGTAACGATGTTGCTCTTTTGGAGAAAATTTCAGAATACTTATCTCCAAGTTACACTCGTCGAGTCCGTGCTAATGCACTAATGTTTCTTTTTCATCATAAGAAGTTCCATATGAAGGCTAGTAGTATATTTGGAACATTTCTTGCTTCTAATGATGAGTATGACAGAAGTGCAGTCGCATTTCTTGCAGGGGAGTTAAGACTGAAAGGTATGATGGGTTTTATTTTTGAGAACAGTAAAAACAAACAACATCAAAACTCAACATTACTTATTGCTCTTTTAAAATTGGGTTACCATGAAGCAAGTAATCTATGTGCTGATCTGATCTTAAATGCTTCCCACGATCAAAAAATCATTGTTCTGAATCAGCTGAGCGCAATCAACAATAACCATGTACGCTATAAGGTTTACTTTGAAGTTCTTGAAAAACATCCTGAGAGACTTAACGAGTTTCTCCAAACTTTAATCGATAGTAAAAGAGATTTTGATGAGGATCGCATCCTTATTCATAAGGAAGCTAAGAGACTTGGAATTTCAGTATATGAAGATAATCAACTTTTCGAAAATCAGAAAAAAGAGTTGAAAGTCGCTTAATTCTTAATTTATTGACCACTCAGTTACAGTTGCACGATTACGCCCATTTTCTTTTGAGTGGTAAAGATTTTTATCCGCTTGCTCAAGCAAACTTTTATATTCCTTTATGCCGCTAGAAAATAAAAGCTCAGAAGAAATTGAAATTCCCCCAAGACTAATTGTCACAGACAAGAATTCCCCTGGTTTTTTTAGATATGGAACCTGAATTGATTCAACAGATGTCCTGACTTTTTCACAGACAATATGAAGCTCAGAGAGTTCACAATTTGGTACAATAAGTACGAATTCCTCTCCCCCATATCTTGCCACAATATCTGATTTTCGAACACTACCATTTAGGGCCTTTCCTACATAACGTAGGACTTCATCACCCTGTTGGTGACCATAGGTATCGTTAAAGACTTTAAATTTATCTACATCCATTATGACTAGGCCCAAAGATGATTTGGTAATAAGACTTTCATTTAATTTAGCGACAACTTCCCTCTCAAAATACCTAAAATTTCCAAGTCCGGTCATTTGATCCTTCAAGGCCATATCAGAAAATTCTTTTAAATGATCTTGTATTTTAAAGATTGTCTCATTAGCAATTTCTTTTTCCTTAGCTTCATTTTTAAATGCATTTGATAGGCTGATTTCATCTGAGACGTTATGAAAATAAACAAGCCACATTGGAGGTTGATTTTCTAGATTAAAAGGCTGAATCATTACTTGAACTTTACCAGTGGCATCTTTTGAGGAACTAAAATCAACTTCATAATACTGACTCTGATGGTCCTTGCCCAAGCTCCCATTTTGCATGCAAAAAAGGTCTTTGTTTTTAAAAATAAAATGATCGTAGGATTTTTTTCCAATGACACTCTTTATTCTTAATTTGAAAATACCTTGAGCTGAATTATTAAAATATAGAACGTCTTTTTGTTCATTAATAATTAAAATACCATCTAAGAAATAATCAAATATTTTAAAAAAATTATCCAAGGTTACTGCCTTCATTTATTTATAAGTTTAGAATTCTACCACCCAACTATAATCTGCTATTTTAAAAAGAAATAAAGAGGAGAAATTATTCGCCCTAACTTGAGTGATTAGTTTCCGTGATGATTTTGTAGTATTGAATAAAAAAGTGGTCGGGGTGATTGGATTCGAACCAACGACCACCTGCTCCCAAAGCAGATACGCTACCAGACTGCGCTACACCCCGATCATTGAAGAGAGAATATTTTTAAGGCCTAATCTGTGTTTTGTCTATGGTTTCTTTGAAGAAGTCTAAAGCTGCTTGGGCAGCCTTGGCCCTGTGCGAAAAAACATTCTTCCATTCCGGCAGCTCCGCTAGGGATTTTCCATCATTTTCCCTTCTTTCAGGGATAAAAATGGGATCGTAGCCAAAGCCTTTATTACCTTTTAAGTCTTGACCTATCTCGCCATGGACTCTTCCTTCAAAAAAATAAATTTCGTCAGGCGTAATATAAAAACAAAGAACACAAATAAAATAAGCATTTCTATTTTTCAACTGAGCGTTATTTAGAAGCTCGATGAGCTTTAAACATTTTTGATCATAAGTCGGAAGATCAGGGGCAAAGCGAGCAGATTCAACACCTAAAATATTTGGCAATGCCTCAACAACAAGGCCTGAATCATCGGCCAGGGCCGGAGATTTGTAAGTCTCATAGTAGGCCCTTGCTTTTATTAGAGCGTTTTCAATAAAGGTTTTTCCGGTTTCATCAACTTCTAGTGTTTTGGGAGCAGGCGAAACAACCAGAGTTCCCTCAAACAATTCCTTAAACTCCTCTGCCTTATGAAGATTTCCAGAAGCGAGTAGAAATGATTTCATTTTAGGTTATCCAACACCATACGTTGTTCATGAACAACAGTTTTTAAGGCAGTTTGAGCACAGCTTATTAATGCAGTTAAATGTTCTATTGCAAAAGGCTCTTTCTCCGCAGTTCCCTGTACCTCGACAAATTTTCCAGATGAAGTCATCACAATATTCATATCTGTTTCACAACTAGAGTCTTCCTCATAATTTAAATCAGCAATCACTTCGTTCTTGCTATTAATTCCGACAGAGATTGCGCAAAGACCATCTTTAATTGGATTTTCCTTTAATAGACCCTCTTTCATTAAACGCCTCACTGCCATCTCTAATGCAACATATGCTCCGGAAATAGAAGTAGTCCTTGTTCCACCGTCGGCCACAATAACATCACAATCAACCATGATTGTCCTTTCCCCAAGTTTTGACATATCCACAACGGATCTGAGGGCACGGCCTATGAGGCGCTGAATTTCCTGAGTTCGTCCTGAAGCTCCTTTTCTTTCACGTTCAGAGCGTGTATGAGTTGAGGAAGGCAACATAGAATACTCGGCAGTCAACCAGCCCTGACCTTTTCCTTTCAGAAAAGGAGGAATGGACTCCTGAACTGAAGCGGTAATGTGAACTTTTGTATTACCAAATTCGGCCATAACAGAACCATAGGCATATGGGTTAATATTTGGAGTAAATTTAATTGGCCTTGGAGTTTCACGCTTAATTAGAGACATAGGTACCTCAGATGGAAAAATTTATTCATTTAGATTGCTGTGATTCTACACAAGATGTGATTAAAGAACAATTAAGTCTGGGTCATTCCGGAGAAATGACTGTTAGTTGTGAGCAGCAACTTAAAGGCCGTGGACGTGGCTTAAATTCCTGGTTAGATGGGGCCGGAACAATTTGTTTTTCTATGACGATAGCTCCACATCATCAAACCTCTCTCACCGCACTAGAAATTTCTGTTTTAATTTGTAATTTTTTTGAATCAAAAGGTAAAAACATCAGACTAAAATGGCCTAATGATCTAATTACTCCAGATAGGAAAAAATGTGGTGGGATCTTGGTTCAAAATTTTCAAGATCAATATTTTGTAGGAGTAGGAGTAAATATTTTTTCATCCTCACCTGAGTTTGGTGGAATCTTTTCCGAATTATTCCCCTTTGTAAAAAAAGAATGGGTAACTGAACTATCTAATTTTTTAAGGACCAATCGATTTACTTCCTCAGAAATGCTTATTAAAGATTGGTCAATGAAATGCATCCATTTAAATGAGGTTGTCACAATTACTGAGAGTGATAAAAAAATAAGAGGTATCTTTAAAGGTCTGGGAAATTATGGTGAAGCCCTAATTGAAACAGAACATGGTACTCTTAAACTGTTTAATGGCAGTCTTCACCTTGAAAATTTAGTGAATTTTTACTAATTATTCGTTTAATACTTTGCTGGAGATTCGAGTAATCTCTTTACGAATAATATTTTCTGCGAGATCTGGAATAATTTCCCAAGCAATCTTTTCGATCTTATCTTGAAACATATTATCCATATACTCTTTTACATGCTTTTTTATCATCAACTCCATTTCAGGGCGAAGTTGTGCTAAAATATCTTCTGATGAAGCGGTAGATGAAGGAGTCGATTGAGCTGATGTCCATTGAATCTCTTCATTCGCATCGAGAGGGTTGAAATAGGAATCATTAAATTCAACGTTTGTATTTTCAATATCTTTTTTAACTTCTTCAAACTTTGCAGCAACCTGTTTTTTTAAATCTTCAAACTCATCTGCTTGCCATAAATTCTCTTCAACTTCATCTCTAATCTGGGCTTCAATGCTGGAAATATCTGTTTCTGGTAAGGAATTAATTGAATGCTCAATTTCAAACTCAACACCTGAATTTTGGGTAAAGGACTCTACGCTGATCACATTGGATGAATTATTTGTATCAGTAAGTTGCTCAATTGTCGGGTAATCTAAATCATCGGTATCCGGATATTTAATACTATCATTTGCATTTGCAGGTGCAGAGGAAGCGACTTCCTGATTTTTTTTTGTCGGATTAAGAGAGATAATTTCAGCTGAAGATGACTCTTTAGCCCCGCTTATAACGGGTGGAAGGTCGATAACTTTATCAGTACTTGATTTATTATTGATAATACCTGGAATGCTCATACCCCATTCAGAAACTTCTTGATCAAGGGGATTAAGATGCTCTCTTACATCAAATGCTTTAGACAATTCAGGTTTTATTTCAGTTACAGGCTTAATATCTGTAGTATGACTTACTTCCCATTGGTCTTCATCTTTTGGTGGAAGGCCCGGAGCTAACTTCATTTCTGGAAACTTAATTTCTTCACGAGGCGCAGAATCTATCAATCGTTTGCAGATAGAGATAAATTTATTAGAGTCAAAAGGTTTTACAATTTTATCAGATGCCCCAGACTTCTCCATTGATGAATCATCAACTGTATCAAAGGTTCCAAGTAGAAGTAAGATTCTTGCATTTGGAATGACTTCTTTGATTTTTGAGCTTAATTCATATCCTGTGTATTTTTCTGAAAGATTAAAATCAAGAAAAACTAACTCTGGGTTTACTTTTGGGAGCAGATTAAAAAGTTCTTCGTCGCTGGCACATTCAACAATATCATATGGCTGATTGGCCAAAGTTATTTTAATTACTTTTTGAATGGTCAAACTATCGTCTGCCAATAAAACTTTATGATTCATACATAAATTATAGTGTGGGCTTGCGCAGTATGGGAATGGAAAAAAGCTTAAAACTCGAGAATCATTGCCGTTTGATTATCTAAATTCCCATGAGTATTGGATAATTTTAGTAGGCTATTCAACCTCTCCTGAGCATCAGAGGCATTTCGATTCAAATGATGAAGAATTTCTTCCTCACTCAAGAAGGCATAAATCCCGTCAGTCATCAAAAGGAGCTTATCTCCGTCAAGTAAACGAACTTCTCGCATTTGGTAACTTAATTCAGGATACATGCCTATAGCATTCATCGGGGAGGTTCGAAATTTTGTCTCAAACTGACCTTTTGAAAGATACTTAAAAGTATCTTCTATAATTATTTTAGAAAGAGTGCCTTGTCGGTAATGATAAGCACAACAATTCCCCACTCCCACTAGAACTATTAGACTATCTGCCCTAACTGCAACCACGGCACTGGATCCCGCGCGTTGATTAATAGGCTTTTCAGAATTAGATTTGAATAAATTTTGATGAGCGCTAATCATCGAATTTAAAATGGCATTTCCTTCGAGCAGATTTTTAGGATTATAGTAAAGAGGCATTGTAGCGTTTGGGTCATCAGAAATTTGGGTAAAAAAGTTTTTTATATCGCTTTTCAATTTCTCTACAGCACGGTCTCCTATTCCGGATCCACCAAAACCATCAAAGATCATAAATAAATCATTTTCAAAGTCGAAGTCATAACCATCTTCATTCACTTGAAGATAGGGACCCTGATGAGTTTGAGCGGCATAGGCCTTAAGACGCATGAATTACTCCAAATAGTTTTTTAATTTTTCAGATGCTTTTTTATAATATTCGCTATCTGAAGGGGAAATCTGTTGTACCTCTTGGAACTTTTCTTTTGCATCATTAAATAGGCTCAACGACTCAGCAATAATTCCTTCCCGATATACTTTTTTTGAACGAGTTTCTAATTGAGTTTTGATTTCATCAACTTCATTTAGTGCTTCACCATTTGTGGGTTCAATTTTAAGAATTTCTAAATAAGCCTCATAAGCACTCTTTAAATCCTGACCCTCTTTCAAGGATCGAGCTTTTCCGATTAGTGGGCCAAGATCATTCGCTAATTGATTTTTAGCTTCACTAAGCATATCACTTGCTTCTTTAACCAAATCCTCGTCAGTTCCTTTTCGTCTTAAAAAATCTTCTAATTTAAAAATCGATTTATACCACTCTTTTTTTAGATAAAAAGTTTTACCGGGTGACAAGGCATCAACCATCGCTTTGCGGGCAGCTTCTTTAGCAGCTTTTTCAAGGGCAATTCGCTCTTCTTCTTTTTGCCAAGCCTCGAGTTCCATTTTTAACTGCTGAACTTCAATATTTTCGGGATCTTTTTCTGTAATCTGAGAGAAATAACTTTCAGCAACCGTAACTTGTCTCTCCTTAACGGCTTCCTTGGCCTTTACAATCAGATCTTCAATTATTTTTTTATTCTTAAGTCTTTCCTCTTCAGCTCGCTTCTGAGCTTCAATTTCCTCTAATCGTTTTAGACCTTCTTTGGTTTCCTCAAAATAAGATTGCACTTTCTTGTATTCTGGATCGATCTCAATTACGATTTGAAATTCCTTTAAGGCTTCAAAATATTTAGCCTGCTCATAAAAGCTAACTCCTAGCTCATACGCCATATTTCGCTTCTGCTCTAATTCTTTAGATAATTGAATTTTAGGCTTCTGAGCATTTTTATCCTTTGCTGCATCAGCTACGGTTTTTGCTGCCGAATCAGCTGAAGGCGTAGTTTGATCTGATTTAGTGGTTTCTGGATCTGGTCCAAAAAGTACGTAAACAAGCACAACGACTACTAATATATATATAGCTTTTTTTCTTTTAGCAGGATCTTTCCAAATTCTCTTAATAACGCTTTTTTCAGGTGGCGCCTCAGAATCAAATGAAACCTCGGTATTATCGCCAGAGATTACTTCTTCTTCAATTTCCTCAGTTTCAATTGTCTGACCACTTTCTACTGGCATTAATCTATTAGATTCTGCATCTAAAAGATCTGAACGAGTTTCAAGTGTGAAACTTGTACTACCTATTACAAATTCGTCTCCTGAAGAGAGTAAGGACTTATTAATCCTCTCTCCATTGAGAAGTGTGCCATTTGAAGAATTTAAATCCTCAAGTGTAATATCAATAAGATTCTTTCGAATGACAGCATGAACCGTTGAGACTTCTGGATCATCGAGAACAATCTGGCACTTCTTGGGATCTCTACCAATAAAAATTTCAGGAGCATCAATTTGATACCTATCATAGGGAGCATGATCACCAAATAAGACTAGCTCATAATTAACAAAAGTTTTAAAAACTCGAGTACTTTCACTTTCTTCAGAATTTTGAAGAGCACTTGAATCATTATCAAAAGAACTAACTTCATTGTCTGTAAATGAAGGATTTGATGAATCATTGACTAAATCTTCGCTGGTTTCAGAGAAAGAATCTCCTGCTTCTGAAGTTGAAAAATCAGATAACTCTTCTTGTGAGGTCTCAGGAGCAGAGCTCTCTAAAGCTTCGGCTTCTTCCAGATTGCTTTGAG
>CANHJD010000045.1 GCA_947461145.1 Bacteriovoracaceae bacterium | reverse complement strand
CCAGGACAGCCAGTTGCTGTCGGTGTGCTATTACAGTTTGTGCCATTGGCAAGACATCCAAGTGCGCCGGGATAGACTTGACAATAATTCGCACAAGTAGAAGTCACTGGGGCGACACAGTTGCCAGTTGTTCCACCGGTTGCTCCACCGGTTGTTCCACCAGTTGTCCCACTTGTAGTCCCACCAGTTGTAGAACCGCTAGTGGTTCCTCCGGCAGTTGTTCCGGTTGTTCCATTATTTCCACCACAGCCATAGGAAGTAGGATTATGTTGGCAGTAACCGGCGCAACCAGGTGTTGTCCAGTAGGCCTGCCCAGAGCAATTTTGGTACGGATTAGATGAACTCGTTTTTTTTGTGACTGTTTTTTCCTGACAGCCCGTCAAAATAAGAGTGAAAAAAACCATCAGAACTAAAAATGTTTTTTGGCCCATATATTACCTTCATCACGGATTGATATCCGTACTTAAACTTTCTCCATGAACTATTCGGTAGTTGAAGGAAAAACTTGATAAGGTTTAACCAATACAATTCTAAGTACTCGAAAACACGTTAAAACCTGACAGTAATTGAAAGAACTGGGGACTTGTACCCTTAAACATCAAATGGGTAGAATAGTAGCCTATGAAAAGAAAGGATTTTTTCCAATTAGTTCGGCCCGTTACAGAAAAGCTTTATCGCGTAGCCTATACGATTATCCCCGATGATCTTCAAGCCGAGCAATTGGTGATAGATTCATTTAACGCTTTTCTTATCAAAGAAAAGAAAATGATCCTGGCCTCTCGTGAGTATGAGTCAATGTCTAAAAAAGAGCTTCTTGTTAAAAGAAGAACGATTTTTAAGAATATACTTTTTCACATGACCCAGATTGGTGTGAGACGCTCAGGCCAACTTACAGATCAAACTCAACAAACAGATTTCAAAACATATTTTGGATTGGAAGCGAAAGTTAGGTTAGTGATGACCTTAAGATTTGACTTTCAATTCACAGTAGAAGAAATCGAAGAAATCACAGGAATGATTAAATACGAAGTCATTGAAAAGCTTCACAATGGTCGATTCCTTTTATTAAGCGAAATTAATCGTGGAGTTCAACCATGATGGATATGACAAAAGAAACAAAAAATATTAATTATCAAAAAAAGATAATTTCTTATATTGATGGCTCTCTTTTACCAGATGAGAGATCAGAATTTGAAGCTTTCGTGAGAACAAATCCTGAATTTGAAAATCAATTAAAAAAGAAAGAAGAAGAGTTAAATCTTATTAAAAGTCTCATCCCCGTTGCTCAAATATCTAAGGACAGTCTTGAAGCTCTTGAAGCTGAGATGAAAGTTTCGGTCTTTAACCTTTTAAAGGACGAGCCCAAAGGATTTATGGATCGTCTTAGTAGCGCTTGGGAAGACTTTATTAACCGTTAATTTGCAGAGTGACGAAAACTGTAAATTCCCCGTTTTCAATCCAAAGCTCTTTTGGTGGATTTTGAAGAGTATCAAGTCTTTTAAGAACACCCTCAAAGAAGTTTTGCAGTTTATCTATATTTGTCCAACGAACCATCTTTATTTGTTTTAAATTTCCCTGACCGTCATAAACAAGTCTTCCAGTGAGAACCTGCTTATTATCAGTTAGAGGAAAATGTAGATGGGGATTTTTCATTTCAAATTCTTTAATTTCAGTCGAGAGAGAGTTCACATATTTAATGGCCCCACGTCGAAGGAAGCTATAAAGTTTGAGCTCAGATTCATTAAGTTCGTCACGCTTTTTGCCCTCAGGCACTTCAAAATTGAGAGCAATCTTTTGTGAAGAAAGAATATCTGCTCCGCCTTGAAGCATTGGATCTGAAGCCATCTTTTTAAATTCATCAGCACCATATCTTAGGCCACTTAAGGCAGTTGGCTTTTGTGGCATGAGGCCAGGTCTAGTAGAGGGCCTTTGCACCATTTTTGGAGTCGACTTATAGGAAGTTGGGCTGGCCATCAGATCCGCAAGATTTAAATTCTTGGGTCCGAGCTTTTTGGCAGAAATTGGCAGTGAAGGCATTTGAGGCTTAAGATAAACACTATTTTGACTTTTAGAATCCTTCTTACCAAGTGAGAGAATTTTTAAGGGAGATTTGGTCATCTTCACGATTTCTTTCTTCAGTTCAAATTCAGGAGCTTTGATAAGAATAAAAAGAAGGGAATGGGCGAGCAAAGTTAACCCTAAGAATATAGGGTAATTAATTTTGATCTCAATTTTAAGGGACGATCCCGTCATAAGACAGACTCCTTCAGTCTGGATCATACCGCTAAGTATTGCTCGAAGCAATGTAACATGAAAAATAGTGAGAGGTCTAAAAGTGGAGTTTTTTGCTCTGTATTTTAACTGGCTTGACTCAAAGAGCGTGAAAAAGAGACAATAACTGAGAAAATTTGGGTTCTCTTAAGACCCATGCAAAACAATAAGGATGTTGTTTACCATGAAAAAATTACTCAGTATTTCCAGCACCAAAATTTTGATTTTTTGTGCCCTTGGTTTGATGACTACTCTGGGTGCTTTTTGGCATCATCAGTCTAACCAACATCAACTTGAGCAAATGAATACACTGAACCAAGGCGTGGGAACTTGCTTTAATAGAATCTCTCAAACTTTTACCGCCCTCATGATTAAAGATATTCAGTCACCTTATTTGAACCGTGGCTTCATGGGACTTTCAGATGAGTGTTTGAATGAAACAATCAAAGGCATTAATCCTTTTAAACAAAACGTTGGTAAGGGTTATCAAACATTAAATAAACTCATCTCAGATGTTCATTGGTTTCATGAGAGTGTTGTTCGAGCTCACAGTCCGATGCTTGCTGGAAAAGAGATGAGTACTCCGCTTAATCCTCTCTCATCTAAGTTTTCTCAAATGGAAGCTCTTAAGGTTAATCTTGTTGATGAAATTGACATGACCAATTCAAGAATTAAGGAAGTTTTGGCAAATGATGAAGTCCTTTTAGGTATTGGACTGATGATGTTTGTTCTTGCTATCTGCGGTATTGCCTTAAAAGAATATAATCGCTCATACATCCAAAGAGAAATTGAGAATCAGGCCCTTAATTTACTAAGAGCAAATCAGGCAAATGTTGGAGCGATGGTTGATAATCTCGTTGTTAAAGGACTTCAATCTAACGGGCTTAATGTTACGGCCCAAATCTTCAAGGATTATCATGGAGACTTGCTTGAAAGATCAGCTGGAAAAGTTGTTTATCAGGAGATTAAATCTCAAGCGAATCCTGAAGTGGAAACGAACACGATGATAGAAAAAGTTGAAAAATATGAGGGACCTAAAACTTCTTTCAAGGAAGTTTTACTTTCTCTCGAAAATATTAATTCAAAAGATCTTATCCTGGCCAATGATGTTAGAGAGGTCTCACTTGCAGTTGCCTTTGAAAGTTTTGAGCAGATGGTAAATGCCGCCGTTAATAAGCTTGCTAGTCGAAGAACAGGTCAAAAAAAGATAATGATCTCTAACCAAGTTCATTCTGATAAAGCAGTTGTATCCCTTTTCCTTGCGGGAAGTACTTTTACTGCAACTGAATTAGAATTTAGTCAAAACAACCAAACCCTATCAGTTGATGCAATGGATATGAACATGATCATTCTCAGAGAAATGGCCAATGAGACTGAATCAAAATGGCATATAGAAAATAAGACTGATCGTAATGGTGAAATTACTGGAATGCTTGTTCGCTTCACAGTTAATAGAGTTCCAAAAGATGCAAAATCTGCCAAGAATTTGATTTCAGTATTTAAAGGTAAAAAGAAAGACTTTAACCGAGAACTTGCTAACTAAAATTGAAGTACAAATGTCACTGGTCCATCGTTGACCAGTGACACTTTCATAAAAGCGCCAAATTTTCCTTCTTTGACTGCAACTCCACGCCCTCTTAGTTCACGATTAAAAAGAGCATATTTCAGTCTCGCTTCTTGGGGCTGCATGGATTTTTCAAAACTTGGACGATGTCCACCGCTTCCATCCCAACTCAAAGTGAACTGGCTAACGGACAGGATTTCACCATTTACCGCTTGGATATCTAGATTCATCTTTCCCTCAGAATCATCAAAAATTCGCAGCTTAGTAATTTTATCAATACTTTTAGTTATCGTGGCTTCGTCATCACCTTGCTCAAAACAAATAAGCAGGAGAAGGCCAGTTTTAATTGACCCCACAACTTCTTGATCAACGCTAACAGAAGCTTCCTGAACTCTTTGTATGACGACTTTCATGGAGAGTGCTTGATTGGTGTCACGTGTGTTCTGAAAGCAAGCATAATCGAAGATTGGACCTTTTCCAAAAGCATCTCGTAGGTTTGTTTCAGGCCTTGTGTTGAATCTATAATTTGCTTCAGATCTGCAAGAGAAGGAATATGGAGTGCCTTGAGGATTTTTGAGATAGGTGCCCCTGAAGCATGGGAAAGTAGAAAATTCAGGAACATAACGATAACTTCCTCTGCATGAAATCGTACAATAACTTTTTCTCCAGAAAGAAGTTCGATCGCATAAAGTTTTAAATCACCTTCATGAGAAACTTTAATTTGAGTCAGTGTTAGAGGGTTGTGGAGATCCATTGGAGTCGACCCTTCAACAATTTCAACATAGATATCCTGATTGTTAGGATACAAAGGATACGTCTTCTTTTGAACCAAGGCTGACTGGATCATAGGATTACTAAAGCTAAATTTTTGACCATAACGTCCATCATCCATTTTCCAGATAAGGGATTGAAGTCTTCTCTCAAGTTCAGAGTAATAAGAAAGAATTTCACAAGCATGCCTAGGGAGAATGTCCCTTGTTATCTGGTCGATATGATTAAAAGATTTTATCAATACATCAGGGGCTACTTCTAAAAACTCTGTCTCAGTTTTTTCAAAAACATTAAATGTCGCCTTTAAATGCTGAGGAAGCGGTTCTGTTTCTGTTAAAAACTTAGGAACAAGAAGCTTGCTAAGGGATCCTTTTACAAGATTAGGGCCACCAGAGAAAGTAAGGTTGGTCACTTGCTTTCCAATTGGAGTTAAAAAATAGTTTCTCAAGATATTGGGGTTGAGACCTGGTATTTTCGCTTGAAGTTGGAAGTAGCTACAAAGGGTTTCACCATAATCCGAGTGGATAGAGCGAAATGTGTCCATTGGATGTAGTTCAAGGGACACTTCAGGTTTTCTAAAATCAACCACTAGAAAATAAGAAAGATCTTTTTTCAGGCCAAGATTAAGGGCATTTTCTTGGTAAGATGCCTTGTCATATAAATTTAGTGATCTGATATCAAAAAGCATATCTAGGGGAACGCAAGAGCTTAGTAGGCTTTTGAAGAATGTTGGGTGAGTAATACGAGAAGAGTCTTCGTTCGTTGAGTGAATCAACATTCCATTAACAAGAGCTTCCTGGAAATATTCAAGCCTGAATGAGTCATTAAATTCTAACTGTGCCATTGGTGGCAATTCAGTGAGGTGCGAAAGATAAAAAGAGCGAAGATGATCAGTTAAAGAGGCGAACTCCTGAAATGTTGTAAGATCTGCAGAAATTCTAAAATAAGAACAAAGTTGCTTTTGAGCTGAATTCCCTTGCGAGCATTTACGAAAAATATAAACAAATGAACCAAGTTCACCCTTGCCTTTGACTCCTTCGAGATCAAAAATTGCTTCTGTCTTAAATTCTTTTAAGACGGGCTCAAGACGTTCACGAAGGGAGGGAACAAAAAGTTTTTTAGAAGAAAGGACAAATAAATATCCATTATTTTTCAGGTATTTTGCTTGATCAAGAATCTGAGTCATCAAGTAATGTTGAGGATTGTTTTTTGGAAAATGGCAAAGATTTAGAACGATCCGATCGTAGGTTGAAGAGTAGAAAGGATTATCTTCTAGTAGCAAAGCCTGTTTGCTATTAGTATTGGTTCTATTACGAAAATGACCACCCATGATTTTACTAATGTAATCAATTGGCCTTTCATTTTGGTGCTCAGATTTATTGATGAGAAATGTTAGGAACTGAAGTTCATTGCATATTCTAGTGAAAATCCCAGAAGCAAAATCTAATCCCTTAAAATCAGGACATAGAATTTGATCCCAACGAACGTTTTGATTGTTCTCTTGAGCTAGCCAGTGAGAAAGAGAAAGTGATTCCAAGTAATCACCAAAATATTTACAGCTTATTATTTCTTCTTGCTCAATTTGTCCCGAGTGAATGGTCTTACCCTCAATAGTTTCAAGCCATAGAGGAAAGTTTATTTGAAGGGAATTAAGAAAAAGCCCAAGGCTCACATGAGAAAGAGCGTGAGAGTAAATTTTGCTTTGATCTTGAAGTATTTGTGTTTGAACTGAAACATTTTTAATGATTTCAGTTATAGCGAGTTCTTTAGAAAGAATAAGTAATTCTTTCATCGAAGCCTTCATCCCTTCACTAGGCTGATACCAGCTATATAGGTTACTTTCCAGAGCCTGTGAGTTCAGTTCTGTTTGGCTACCTTTTTTAAAGATCTGGGAAAGAAATGAAGTTGGATAGAGTAAGGCCTTATCGGTTAATTCGAGAGCACATTTATCAATCAAAGATGCGATGAAGCGAAGTTTCAGAAAAGTGATTGTTGCAACTCGTCCTGTATAAATATCTAGGAATCTAGACACATCTTCGTTTTCATCAATTTTCTCTGGGCTAAGCATTTGCCAGAATTTACTTATGTCATCAAGGCCGTCGAAATGAAGGGAAAGGCTTTGAGCATAAGAAAGAAACTCCCCATGTAGACCAAGCTTAATTGTTCTAGGGAAGACTCTCGTTTTTAACAATTCATTTCGTATATCATCTTGGAGCTTTTTGATGAGACTTTGAAATTTTAGAACTTGCTTCGATGAGAGAGATTCACCTTTCCATCCTGGGACAAAACAATTTAAAGGAGAGAATTTGGATTCATCCAGGGAGGGACGGCCAATGATTTTTTGCTTGTTCGAAAATGTAGGAAAGCGGTTCTTGATTGGGCAAAAATCTTTTGCGGTGGTTTTGTTTGTAGTGGACACTGAATCCGATCGAGATTCATCATCTACACGAAACCATTGTTGAGCAATGAACGTTTTATTGGTCATATTTCCAAGTAAAGCAAAAGTATTTGATTTAATTATTAAAAAGGTCCCAGATTTTGGCTTATCCTAGCGTTTTTGTCATGGAAAAAAGTGATTTTTTGAGACTATTTTTCTAAAGTTACAACCCGCATTACCGATAAGGAGCATAATTATAGGATTCTATTGGATGATGCCAATCCGAATTCTAAATAAAAAAAACTTGTTCGGGGGATTTTTATGGATAAAAGCTTTAACGACGAAGAACTTTCAGACATTATGAAAGAAATTGAGGCGCTAGAGCTGGATGGAATGGGAGCGGATGATGAGCCTGTTGCCTCCAAAGCAGTGATGGAAGAATTAGCTGAAATGGAAGAAGAAAAATCTATTCCAATGGCCAGTAAAAAAGAGCCTGAAGTACTTCAGCTTGAGAGAAAAATTCAACATTTCGAACCAAAAAAAGTGGCACCAAGTTCAATGAAGTTTAAAGTCCAAGGCGAAATGAATATGGAGCTAGAGTTTGAGATTGGTGGTAAATCTATTATGCTTGAGGTCTCTGAAGAGGGACTTTGCATCCAAATGGATGGTGGTGTGAGTTTTAAAGTTCCAGTTTCTGCCCATTCTGTAAAAAAAGCCGTATAATCATTAAATGTTAAAAATTCTTGGTGGCGTAGCAAAAGGATTTCCGATTGTTACGCCAAAGTCTAATTCTACTCGTCCAACTTCTGTTCTTATAAAAAGAAAACTCTTCGATTGGAGGCAAAATCTTGAAGGATTTAGTTTCATCGATCTTTGCGCTGGTTCGGGAGCAATGGGTTTTGAAGCTTTATCAAGGGGAGCAGAAAAAATCGTTGTGAATGATTCTATGAGAGGCTCTTTTCTCACTCTAAAAAAGAACCAGGAAGAATTAAACAGGGCCTTTAAATTTGATCTGGCATCGATTGTCGTTTCTAATTCAGATGCTAAAAATTGGGTTCTAAAAGAGTTGAAATATCATTTCCCTGATTCCGAAGATGTCATTCTTTATATGGATCCTCCCTACGAAGAGCACGCCTTATACTTTAGTCTACTTGAGTCTCTAAAAGAATTAGGTTTTAAGGGAGAGATCTGGGTAGAGTCTGATAGGCTGAAAGGTCCTAAGCTTCAGGATGTTCAGCAAGCGTTTCACTCAATTATTAAAACGGTGGAACAAGGTGATCATTTTGTCGTGATTGGAAAGTTGGGTTAAAATGATTGTACTTCATTTTAAAAGGATTTCTTTTGGAAAATAATTGCGCGCTCTACGCTGGAACTTTTGATCCCTTCACAAATGGACATCTGGACATTGTTCAGCGTGCGGTAAAAATTTTTGATCAACTAGTCATATTGGTAGCTGTTTCTCCAACCAAGCATCCTTTTATGTCGACCGAAGCAAGAGTGGAGGTTTTAAAAAAACTTTTCGCCCATGAGCCAAAGGTTAAAGTCGAGAGTTGGTCTGGTCTTGTTGTTGAATATGCAAGACAACATAAAATTAACTCAATTGTTAGGGGACTTAGACCCACTGGTGATTTTGAAATTGAGTTTCAGATGGCTTCTATGAATCGTAAAATTAATCCAGAATGTGATACTGTATTTTTAATGACCAGTGAAAAACTTTATTATATTTCGAGTTCACTTGTGAAAGAAGTCTACACTCACAATGGAGATATTACCCCATTTGTTCCTCCTTTAGTTCTGGAAGAATTAAAAAAGATTAAACGCTAAAACAAAAGTACCATATGTTGCTAAGTTCACGAGTAAAAGGAATTTCCGATAGCATTACGATGAAGCTCAATGAAAAAGCTTTGAATCTTAATGATGATGGAAAAGTAATTTATAATCTCTCTGGTGGGCAACTTCCCATAAAGCCACCACCTGAATTTATTGAAAAAGTTCATCACCAACTCAATTTTTTAAAAAGCTATCAGTATTCTCCTGTGGCCGGGTTTCCTGCCTTAAGAAAAAAAATAATGAAGTATGTGTCAGAACTAAGAAGTCTTCCTCCGGAGGTTTTTGAGGAAGAAACTGATTGTATTGTGAGCAATGGTTCAAAGCACTCAATTTATAATTCTCTTGGCGCTCTCATTGATCCAAGCGATGAAGTGATTCTTCTTGCGCCTTATTGGGTGAGCTATCCTGAAATGATAAAGTTTTGGGGAGGTGTGCCGGTTGTTGTAAATTCAAATGTCTTTGATGGATTTGTTCCTGCAATAGAAGATATCAGAAAGGTTATCTCTGCACGCACGAGAGTGATTATTTTGAATAGCCCAAATAATCCCGCTGGGATTCATTATTCTGAGGCTTGGATGAAAGAGTTTGCTTCTTTTTTAGCCGAGTTTCCAGACCTTGTGGTCATCAGTGATGAGGTCTATTCTGAAATTACTTATTTTGATCCGAAGCCTAGTTATTTTTATCAGTATGATAGATCTCTTCTCAAGAGAACGATTATCATTCAGGCAATTTCAAAATCTCTTGCATCTACTGGGCTTCGTTTGGGATATGCAATTGCTCCAATTCCTATCGTAAATGCAATGAGTAAAATTCAGGGTCAGACCACATCTGGGCCAAATAGTCTCATTCAGAGAGCATTAATTGATTTTGACTTTAATTTGATTGAACCATTTCTAGCTCCTGTTAAGCATCATGTGAGACAGAATGCAGCTAATTTAAGAGAAAAGTTTAGGGAAGCTAACCTTGGACACTGTTGGTATCAATCAACTTCTGCTTTTTATTTTATGATCGATTTCTCCAGGACACCAATGTTTGCCCGTTTTGAATCGGATCATAAAGATTATTCTTATCAAATCGCCGATGAACTTTTGCAAAATGAAGGAATCACCGTAGTTCCCGGGCTTGATTTTGGCCTACCAAACTCGGCAAGAATTGCCCTCGTCATTGAGGAAGTGCCATTCTTGGAAGCGCTTTCTAAGATCGTAAAGTATCTAAATACTATTTGATTTAAATACTCTTCTAGGCATATTTGGCCCACTCTGAGACAAACTCATAGTCTAGGATAAAATGGGTGAGTAGAGGAGTTTTACCTTGCGCTCATTAATACTTTTATTCTTCCTATTGCTACTTTGTAGTTGTGCCAAAACAAATACTGAGGCAACAAATGAGGCGATTGATCTTGCCCTTACTTATCTCACGGAAGAAAAGTGTGATCAGGCGATTGATGTTTTAGAAGAAGTTGGCAGAGATAAATCAAATGCCATTTATCTTCAAGTTCTGGCCTCTGCCTATTCCTGCCGTGCCGGTTTTAATGAGATCACATTTCTAGCAGATGATCTTAGTCAAGTTGATGCAACAACTGCTTTTTTAACTTCCCTAACAAAACTCACTCTTTCTCCAGAGTCCGAGGCTAACTCTTCTAAATATAATGATATGCGAGAAGCATTCTCTATTCTAACCCAAGTTGATTCTAATCAGCCCAATCAAGATAATAGAGAAATTAAATTTGGCGCAAACAAAGCCGCAGACATGGGAATTCAGGCCCTCTTTTTAGGCCTCACTCAGCTTGGAAAATTTTTGCATTTCTACGGTAATGTTGATTCAACTGGAGCCAAAGGTGCAGGAGCTGCCAGCACCGATGAACAAGGAGCTACAGTTTCTAATTGTTTTATTGAATACACGGAAGCTTCTTCTCTTGCATTCCTAGCTGCTGGTGGTGGGGCCTGTGTGGCAAACTCCATGGTAGGCCATCCAAATCTTTCATTGCTCCCAGCTAGTTTAACTGCGACAAAGAAAAAAATGTGTGAGGGTCTGGTACTTGTGACAAATCTTCTGGATATTTTAGAGAATATGACTCTACCGTCTAATAGTGCTTTTGATGCCATTAGAAGTTTGCCGACAAATCTCGTTGCATCTCGTGATGCAATTATTGCCGTGAAAGGATCTGTTGCGACTTTATTAGGAACTACATCTCAATCAAAGTGTGAGTCACTCGTTGCAGATGCTACAGAGTTTGATAACTTGCAGTTTATTTATGCGGGATTTTTTGAGGGGGGACTTCAATGAAGAGGTGGCAGATTTTCTGTCTTCTTTTTCTGTCCTCTTCCAGCTGGGCTTTTGATTATCCCTATACTATGCGCTCACCCAAAGCCCTTCTTATGGGAGATGCCTATACAGCCGTGAACGATGATGAGTATCTTATCTTTTATAACCCTGCCTCTCTCGCTCGACATAAAAATGATTTAACACTTCATCCTTTTAGCGGACAAATGTCTGGAACGAATATTCTCAATGATCTCTCACGATTTGATAATATGCCGAGTGATCCGGCCGGTGTAGCCGATGTTATTATGGATTTCCCAGTTCATGCCGGAGCTGGCTTTGCTCCAGGATTTCAACTTTTTAATTTTGGAATAAGTTTTTTTGCTAACGAAAGTTTTGATGCCTTGCTGAGAAACAAGTCTCATCCCATGCTAGATCTGGATATCCGATCTGATCGGGGTCTATCCATGGGATTTGGTATTCCTCTGGGACCTTCCAGAATGGGAAAAAAAGCTTCCAGTGGCTCTCAGACATCTTTGGGAGTAAGTGCAAAATATATTGAGCGAACCGGAGTTAAGGATACGATGGCTCTTGCAGGGCCAACGGTAGTGGACTCTCTTGGTCAAGATCAGCTGTCGGATATTTTAGATTCTTTGGGAAGAGTTAAAGGAATAGGTTGGGGATTTGATGCCGGAGTTGAACATATTGGACGTCAGGGAAATTCTCAATATGTGATAGGTCTTTCTGCCCTAGATATTACCGGAACTGAGTTTAAAGTTCCCTCTACAGTGAATAAGTCTAAGGTAGCCAATATCAAGGACCAAGTTAACCTAGGTTTGGCCTTTGGTCAGAATTATTCACTCTTTAATTACATTCTTTCTGCAGACGTAAGGTCTTTAAATGAGCAAATTGATTTTGGCCAGAGAATGCGCTTTGGTGCCCGAGTTGGGATTCCTGGCCTATCCTTCATGGGTGGTATGAATAGTGGTTATTATAGCTACGGCGCCGAGGTTAATCTAGGCTTCATGAAACTAAGTGCGGGATTTTATGACATTGAACTAGGTTCAAAATACCAACAAACAAAAAGTAAACGCTTCATCATCTATCTGAGCTTATTTGACTTTTCATTCGATGCTTAATTTTTTATCCTAGAGACAACACACATGGCCCCCACGGATAGGAGGAGTTTTTGAATAAAACGTTCATTTTGGATACCAATGTCCTTTTGCTTGATCCTCTTGCTATAAATAAATTTGGCCCAGACAACAAAGTTTTTATCCCTCTCACAGTCATTGAAGAACTTGATCGATTTAAAAAAGATCAAAATGAAAATGGTCGAAACGCTCGCTATTTCTCGCGGCTCATTGACGGATTTCGTGGGGCTGGCTCTCTCTTTACTGGAATTAAACTAGATAATGGTGGAACACTCCAAGTAAGTATCACGAAAGAGTACAAGGGGAGTGCCAATTCTGGGCTTAAACTCGACCTGAATGATAACATCATTCTTGCCTCAGCTTTGACTCTTAAAGAAGCTGGCGAAAATGTTATTTTGATCACAAAAGATATTAACCTTCGCCTCAAGTCTGATGCTGTAAATATTCATGCTGAAGATTATGAGACCACTGATGTTACCGTAGATGAACTTTATTCGGGCCAGCGCGTTGTCCAGTTTGATCTGGAGAGGGTAGAGGAATTTGAAAAAGAGAGATTTTTAAAGCTTGAACCAGGTGAAATTCCTAGTATCTATCCAAATGAGTATCTCGTTCTCGTAGATAAAAATAATCCTTTCAAAAAAGTTTTGGGCCGCTTCCATGCTAAGAAGGGAGGGATTGTTCCGCTTATTAAGCCTAAAGAAGGCGTATGGGGAATCCATCCAAAAAATATTGAACAGCAGTTTGCACTTGATGCGCTCTTGAACAATGAGATAAATCTTGTGTCATTGGTGGGTAAAGCTGGGACAGGTAAGACGCTTCTTGCAATAGCAGCTGGGCTTGAGTGCGCGATTACGAAACAGAATTATTCGCGTGTCCTTGTCTCTCGTCCGATTGTTCCAATGGGGAGAGATCTAGGGTTCTTGCCAGGTGATATTAATGAAAAACTTGGGCCGTGGATGCAGCCAATTTTCGATAATATTGACTTCCTATTTGGAAATCAGCGTGCAAGAAATGAAATGACAACTTGGGATGAGCTTATTAATCAGGGTCTTCTTCACGTAGAGCCTCTGACTTATATTAGAGGTCGCTCGCTTCCACAGCAATACATGATTGTGGATGAGTCACAGAATTTAACTCCACATGAGATTAAGACAATTATTACTCGTGCTGGTGAAGGAACTAAGATTGTTCTTACTGGTGACTCTGAACAGATTGATAACCCTTATCTTGACTCCCTAAATAATGGTTTGGTTTATACGATTGATAAGTTAAAGGGTGAAGAAATAGTCGCCCATGTTAAATTACAAGTTGGAGAACGTTCTCCACTTTCTGAGATTGCTAGTAAATTGTTATGATGTCAAAAAACTATCAGCGTAAATATCTTAGGGCCCCATTTAGGGATTCTATTCTTTACGCTGATGGTGATTATGTTCTCCGGGGAACGACGCTTAATATCTCCGCCGGTGGATTATTAATTGATGAACTTCCTTCATTTCCAGAGAAAGATGAGGTTCCCCTCATGCTTTCTTTGCCTCAACTTCCAGTCCTCAAAAATTTTTCAATCATAAAAATGCAAACATATTCAACTGAGCTGCTTGCAAGGAAAGTTATTAGGGCAAGGGCACAACTTGTAAGGCGAGAAGAATTATCTCAGAGTTTAGATAATATTTTTCGCACAAAGTTTGGATTGCAATTTACTCTTGTGAACGAAATTGATCAAAAGCACATCGAAGACTATGTCATGACTTTTGCTTCAAATCTCATATTTCTTCAGACTCTAATAGATTCTTTTAACTCTGATGAAGAGACAAAAATCAAAACGAGATTATTGGCCGGAATTTTAGGCTATAAGGATACGGAGAGGATCTCACACTTGAGAGCGACTGTTTCTCACGACTATAAAAGTCTTCAGTGGTTATAACTTAACCGACAGAATGTCGCATTGTTGCTCAAGTGGCATCCCATCAAATTTAGATGGCATAATTTTTATAAGCTTACATTCTTTCTTTTTATATTTTTTGAGCTCCAAATTTTGGTACTCGTCACTTTTTTCGCCATCAAAACCAAAATGGCATTCAACAACAACTTTTAAGAGTTCAGATTTAGAAACTTTATCGGAAATATCCACCAGATATTTTTCACTATAATACGACCAGTAGCCTACAAATTGAGGAAACTTGTTATAGCGACTTGAGTTTTCAATTAATTTAGGCTTAATTTCGTAATCATTTACATTTAAGGTTAGATTTTCTTTTAGATATGTTAGTCCCTCATTATTACCATAAATACACAAAGCTTCTTTGCCAGTGGCCTCAATAAAGGCATCGACATCTTGAGATATGATGGAGTCAAAGGCCTCATTTAAAATGAATGCAGGATTTTTCTTAAATCCGAACCCGTATGGGTCGCAGGCAGAAGCGAGTATTGAAAGAACTAAAAAGATAATAACTTTCATGAAATCTTCTCCAAACCATAGATGGTAACTAAGAAATTATCCTCTTATTTGGGCCAAAAGAGTGAGGAAGTGAATCGATTACTCATGGGTGTAAAAACATTTTACAGTGCATTTTGGCACCATCAGGAGCTGTCTTTATTGTCTTTCTAGAGGGTTATCTGTTTAATTCCATCTAAAATTTAGGGTATCTTAGGTTTACTTAAGGAGGGCCAGCTCTTAGGATGCGGAAAAATTGATGAAAGAGAAAATCTGATGAAAGTTTCAGAGGAATTAAAGAGAAAGTATCTCGAAAGAAGAGTTCAAGAAATCAGGCATCTTTTCGAGTCTCTTGAGCATGAGGATTTTGTGTCCGCAGAAAGGCTAGGTCACCAAGTTAAAGGAAATGCATCAACTTTTGATATTCCTCAAATAATGCCTTTAGGAATAGAAATTGAGAAAGCGGCGATGAATAAAGATAAAGCTTTAGTTGTGAGTCTTTTGCATAAAATGTGCGAAGAGATAGGGTTTGTGACTGGTGGGTACGTTCAATAAGTCCCATTTTTTTTGTTATTGTTCCAAATTTCCCCATCTGAAAAAGTGTTGAGGAAGGTAAGTGCTAGGAAATAACTGATGAAACTAGTGGCATGATCCTTGCTTGGAGTTAATCAGAAATAAAACAAGGATTAAAGAAATGATACATTCGAGGATGAAAAAAAAAGGTCGGTTAGAAATGAATCAAATTCAAGGAAGACTTGTGAAAGATTCTATTAAGTTTTTCCTTGGTTCTAGTTTAATACAAACTCAAATAGGAAAAAAATCCAAAGAATCAAGAGTTCTTTTTTTAAAGGACGTTTTAGATATAAAGTTTTTGGAATCTGATCTTCTATCTTAAATCTGAAAGAAATACGTTTATCTCATGCACCCCGGATTCTATTTTAGAATAGTCTCCGGGGTCGCCATTTTAAGCGTTATGAGTGATAAAACTTCTGAGCATCCAGGCATTTTTTTCATGAACCTGCATTCGTTCAATCATCAAATCGGTAGTAACTTCATCCTCGCAATCATCTGCAAGGGTTATTATGGCCCTGGCCGTTGTAACCACAGCTTCATTTCCATGAACAAGGTTATGAATCATTTCATCGGCAGTCGGAATGGCACTTTCTTCTTTTATGGAGGAAATTTTAGAGAATGCGGTGAGAGAGCCTGGAGCAAATTCTCCAAGTGCCCTGATTCTTTCTGCGATAATGTCGATTGCACGAGTTAATTCTTGATATTGTTGTTCAAAGAGCACATGGAGGGATTGAAACATATTTCCTTCCACATTCCAGTGATAATTTTGAGTTTTCAAATATAACAAGTAGGAATCAGCTAAGAGTTTGTTGAGTTCTTGGCATACTGCTTTTCTGTCTTTGTCAGATATGCCGATATTTATTCCAGCACTTCTTTCTCCCGAAATTCGATTAGGCATAAAACCTCCAGATTATTTATAGAGTTGAGGGCATTGGACCACTTTTATATTCAATAATGACTAGGGCGCGTCCATCCGGTTTAACCTCATCTCCTTCCTCGGTAAACGCATCTTCGATATGGATACCTTTTCTCATCATATAACTTGAATATCTTTTAGGATTTTCCGCCATATTATAGAAATCAACATCCTCTTCCTCAGGGAGAGTCTTATCGAGATAATTTTTTATGGATTCAGCTCTTTGTCTGGCGAGAATTATTTCCGTGTTCGTAGCTTCATCATCTGTTGAAACTGTTCTGTCTGACCAAGTTAAGATTTTTATATCATCCACCACTTTGCCTGTGTCTGTCATTTTTACGGCTAGCTCGTTTAAGTGTCGCCTGTCCATGTCACTGATTAATGCCTCACCACGGTCAAACTCTAGGGTTGCAAAATCAACTTGGTCCGAATTTAGAACATCCTTTTTTTCACCACTTTCAATTGTTGGTTGGATTTGTGAGCTTTGTGGAAGTGCCTCCTCCGATTTTTTTTCTTTTTTTGTTGATGTGCATCCTACTGCAAAGGCAAGGCTCATTGTTGCCATGACCATTGAAAAAAGCATTCGAGGATTCATAAAATCTCCTGAGTTAAATGCTTCCACCTTGAAGCACAATTCCCTCACTTTCAAGCAAGGCCTGTGCCACTAGAGCTAGAATGAAACTTGTCGGAATGCCTCGTGTAAGGTTATGGCATCATAAATGCTTCCAGTTTGAGAACTAAAATAAGGGGTGCATTAATGTCTAGAAAAAAAAAGAAAATGAATTTCAAAAAAAATAAAAAATTATTCTTAACAATCTTGCCAAAAAAGAAAGATGAGTCGGATTTAAATCAAAAAATGCTAGAAAAAATTAATCCTGATAAATTGGATGAATCCGATCAGGTCGACACTTCGAAAGCTCATCAACCGTATGAACTATAAGTCTTTCCCTCTCCTCATTAAGAGGGAGGGAAAATTGAACTTTTTAATTTTCTTTTTGGTGATTATTTAGCTGCTCAATGCGCACCTTCCAGTCATCATCGGCGCGTGAAACAAGCTCATTTTGAACAAGACGAACTTTTGAGAAAAAATCTTTTCCATATGTATCTAATGAGAACTCATCTAATAGATAGTTTATCTCCGTCTCGAGCTGAGAGTTGGCGAGTGATACTAAGTATTTCTTGTAATTCTCTTGAACCTTACGTGCTTCACGCATTTCACAGAATTCGTCCATGGATACAACATTCGATTTTGTCATTATGTCCCCAGTTTTGGGCCCCTAACCTTCATGGTCAGTGCCTTTCTTATGCTCATCGCAAACTTTAGGCCAAGGCCATTGAGTTACGAATGCACTGTTCAGTTATGGGGGGGGTTATAGGGAGGATCAAGACCTTCGACAAGGCGAAGAAGTTACAATCCTTTAGAATTTGTAAAGATTACTGATTGTGCGGGGCTAAATACTGAATATTTTTACCTATCTTTCAGATTCTTACAGTTAACAATATGCGTCTTCGTAAATAAAAAGGGGGCTTTTTAGGCCCCCTAGAATGTCACCGAGTAGTTTGGTCGGACTTATGCGTTCTTTTTAAACCAAGCTTTTGAGCCAGCTGTATCAGGCTTCATAGTATCAGCACCTTTTTTCCAGTTCGCTGGGCAAACATCTCCAGACTTTGCTGTGAATTGGTAAGCTTCAACTAAGCGAAGAGTTTCTTCAACGTTACGGCCAACTGAGAGGTTATTAACAGTGGCTTGTTGAATGATATTTTTATCATCAATGATAAAGCTTCCACGTAGGGCAACTGAATCATTTACAAGAACTTCGTAGTCACGAGCAATTTTTTTATCAAGGTCAGCTAGGATAGGGAATTTAACTTCACCTAGGCCGCCATCGTTGCGAGCTTGTTTTGTCCAAGCAAGGTGAGAGAAAGCTGAATCGACAGAACAAGCTATAACTTCACAACCCATTGCTTTAAATTTATCAACTGCTTCAGAGTAAGCAATAATTTCAGTTGGGCAAACAAAAGTAAAATCGAGAGGGTAGAAGAAAAGCACTTTCCACTTTCCTTTGTAGTCATCAAGTGAGACGTCCTTGATTTCACCATTCACAAGAGCTTGAGCTTTAAAGTGCGGTGCTGGATTACCAACTAAACGTGCCATAAGGATCTCCTTAAAAATAAAGTTATTTAACCAATTTCAAAATTGAAAGATTGGACCTAAGAAATCTAGTCTTATCGGGCTATTATTTCAAGACAAGGTGTTTCCTGCCCTTGTAAATTG
>CANHJD010000044.1 GCA_947461145.1 Bacteriovoracaceae bacterium | reverse complement strand
GCTGTTACCACCGTATTTTTATCTACGTCGACGACATAGGCCGCCTTATTGGTAATAACGAGGGAGTCATGTCCGCCCTTGTTTTTCAACTTATTCATCGCTTCTTTGAGCTTCATGTACTCATTTCCATCAAGCTCTATATTTCGCTCTTGCAATCTTTTCATTGCATGAGTAGAAACGTTTACTTCGGGTCCAACGTCTTTCTGAGTAATCGTTGGGTGTCGTAGATCGTTTTGTGAAAGTTGATCAACTAGCCCTTTAAACTCGCTTTTCTCACCCTGCTTAAGGGCGTTGCTCTTTTCTGCCTTCTGATTTTCAGAAGGGAGTGAAGAAACATTTGGTATTAAAAACGAGTTAACCTTACCCATACTAATCGTAAATTCCTGTGTTCTCAGCGTAAGCATTCACTGCTTGCTGAACTGGAACATTATTCGCATTTGTTCCGTTATTATTTAATTGTAGCGAACCATTATGCCCCGACAAGCCGGAATTTAATGCCTGTGCTGCATTATTATTCATCTGATGAGTTTGTGTTTCAGCAGTATGAAAACTTGCGACATCTCTTAAGAAAACTTTTTGTCCATTAACTGTAAGAACTGGCTCACCTTGTTCAAAAGTTACACTTTGAACAACACCTGTTGCTTCTGTGCGAGTTCCAATTGGCTGGCCCATTTGATCCCATGCTTTTACTTGAACTGTATATGTTCCCTTCACAGCAGGAGATCCATCGAGAGCAACTCCATCCCAAGTGATTTGGTGTGAGCCCTCTGACATCCCTTCCTTCCAGATTTCTCCAGAAATATTATTTTTGGAATCTAAAATACGAACCATCACTTTTGCGGCCGGAGCATCAATTTTGAAAAGTACATCACCAGCATCACCATTTTCTTTTAGATCAATCGATGAGCCCGTCGTAACAACTTTTTTTCCAACAAAAGAGGCAGCATAAAATTTATCCTGTATCCCTTGAGTCTTATTTCCATCTTCAAATTTTTTATTCAAACTAGTTAATTGCTCTAATTGAGAAAACTGTGCTAACTCGCCAGTCATTTTACTCTGATCCATCGGATTCATTGGATCTTGATTTTGTAACTGGAAAGTTAAAAGTTTAAGAAATTCATCCTTGCCCATTTGATTATGGGGGCCTTCTTTAAAAAGCTCATTTTTAGGCTTATATCCAGTAACCTTGTTAATCAGATCTTGCTTCTGCTGAGAATCACCAGAACCATTACCTGTCAGAGGTTTTGGTCCCATCTGGACCTGACTGTACTGCATTTGCTGTGGAGTTACTGGTCTTCCGATTTCAGGCATTAGGCAGCTTCCTTATCTTTTAAAAGATTCCAAAGTTCCTGACGTCTCTCAGACTCATGTCGTTTTTGATTCTGCTCGGAACCAAACTGTCTATCCTGAGATTGTCCACCACGACCAGACTGAGAGCCAAAATCAAAATCATTTTTTGCCGTTTGAGTTGGTGTTTCAACTTTAAGATCAGCAATATTTAATCCAGAACTCGTTAAGTGAGAAAATAAATCTTTCGAATTTGCTTGAAAAAAGTTTTTTCCATCAACTGAATGAGTACCAATATTAATCGCAATAGCATCATTCATTGATGATGTTTTTTGAACAGTGATATCAATGATACCAAGCTCATCATGCTTCACTCTCATATTTACAGTTGGCTCTTTAGCGGCTTTGGCCTGAATAATGTAATCTGTGATTTGAGTCATGATTTGGTTTGGACTATCTGTCTTGATTTGAGACATATTAAATGTCTTCATTGGGGCCTGAACATCATTCACAGATGTTTTGCTACCAAGATCAATTTGTGAATTAAGAATAAATTGCTGAGAACTCATGGAATTGGCAGAACTCTTCCCTGCCTCAGTTGAGCTCAACTCATTTATTGTTTGAGTTGATTTTAAACCATGCTCAAGTCCAGCCTTATTAACTTGGGCCTTATTTGGCATTCCATAAGCGGCCGTATTGTTAAGAGATTTCTTTACTGCCAAATTCTTTTGAGCAACAAAATCTTCCATATTTACAAGCTGTGGATCAATTTCTCCACGGGCCAGATCAATCGCTGGAGATCTTTCAACTTTGGCTGCAGGAGTTTTTAAGATTGATTCCAATTCACTAGATTTAGGATTTACTTCTGCAATTTCAGGATTCATCTGAGCAAGTTCTAATACCTGCTGATCTGTGACTGCAGTTGTTTTTGGTTGAATGATCTCATCTACACCTTGAGTAAGAGAAGGATCAAAAGCTTTTGGAGATACAGATTGAGGTTGAGTTTCAAGTGCTTCAACACCTGCTTCAATTTCTTCAACCGATTTTCCAGAAGCTTCAAGCATTTTTGCCTGGAGTTCTTTTAACTGTTCTTCATTTAATTGAGTTGGTTTTACTTCTTCACCTTGGGCCATTGAAGCCGTTAGTTCATTGGCAAAATCAGCCCCCTCAAGCATCGACTCAGAATCGAGAACTTTCTTCTCATTCTTCATAGCTCCAGAAGCCTTCACTGCGGCTTTTGAATCGATGTTTTTAATATTGAGGGCCTGTAACATTTTGGTCCTTATAAACTAAAACCTAGTGGTCCTACGGATCATTGTCGCACATCTCGGTTATGAAAATGAAGCCGGGCAGAAACTTCCAAAGAAACCTTTAATTTTATTTTCAGGGTGGGCAAACATTGCTTCTTGTTCGTCATTTTAGATAGTTAGCGAGGTGTAGAGAACTTGAACACCCCATGAAAAAAGCTCCCTGTCCCAACATAACTAACCCAATCTAATGAATAATGACTCCATGAAAATTAAAATCCTTACAGTCTTGTTGACCTCTGCTGTCTCGTTTGCAAATGCGGGTAGTGAATTTACGTCTCCTTATTTTGAAAGACCAGTGAGCTGCCCACTGCGGTTTTCTAATTTGAGTCAACTTAGAGATCAAGTTCAGGCGTTGACTGCAGCTATGGGAAGTGGATGCACTCAGAACGATCAGCAAGCACTTAAACAACTTAATTCGAGCGTGGGAAACCTAGAGGGTATTGCGACATCTTGGTCAACTTATCAAGGAACTGATCAAAAAGCGCAAAACGCTGTTTTAGCAAAAAATGCAGGTCAAATTCTTGGAAGTTTAAACATCATTACTAGTAATAACTCTTGCTTCTACAATATCCGCTCAAGAGGCGCATTGCCTGTAGTCTCAGATATTGTCATGAGTCTGTCTCAACTTGGACTCCTTATTCCAAGCACATCAGGGGCAACAGTTGCGGCCGGCGGCTACTTGGCCGGCTCTGGGATGAAAATTATTAATGAACTCGTTAAGAAAAAATTTAATTGGAATAGACCTGAGGATCGACGTGCCTTTATTCAGCTAAACTGTGCATTTTTTGATAATCGCAGAGTAATGGAAGAGATAGGGCTATTTAATCCACAAACGAACTCTTTTAAAGACCAGCTATTATTTGATCTTAAAAAAGAAAAATTACAGTTAATTAAATTACAAAAACTTCACGAACAAGAATTAAAAAAGCTTGAATTCACACTTAGTGCTGAGCTCTCCTCCATTCCAACTTCAAAAGAACAAGGTCTCGACCCCATACTTAAGCAGAAGCTTGATGAATTGAGTATTCAGCTTGCAACGAAACCAGCAGACTATTCCTCAAAGTGGAGACAAGTGTCTCAGTTAGCACTCCTTCTTCCAAATATTAAAACACTACTTAGCAACCTAAAAATTGATGGACCTCAACAGAATTCTGTCGAAATCCTCCTCAATAATATTGAAGTGATGACGGAAGATCTCAAAAAAGATGGTAAGGCCTGGAGTTGTACGATTGATGAATTTGAATTCAGATACAGAGGACCACTTATGGCATTTATTCCTCAAATATCTGAAGTCGTAGGTAAACAACTTTCTATTTCGGAAACGATGGCAACTGCAGAGGATAAGGAATTTGCAAAAAGATTGTCTCATATAAGATCCGATCTTAAGGTCTCAAGATATTCAAACTGGGCGGCTTCTCAGAGGCTCATATCAGTTGAAGCAAAAATTAACTCATTAGAAGGATCAGAAAATGACACCATCTTTTCTCAAGATGACGAGGGGAATTCAGACGCTGTAGATCTTCTTGAGAATTATAGAACCCTACAAAAGAGCATTCTTGGTAAAGAGGGAAAAGGATATTTAGATAACACTGTTTCTTCACTTGAGGATCTTTCAATATCTGTTGAGAGACAGGAAGAGTGGTTTGATGAAGCTAGTGAACCAAAGGAGAAATGTGCAGCTGCTGAAAAATTAAGATTCGCTTGGGCCCAGTATCGATATAAGACTCAGGAATCTTATGATTTTGTAGCGACCAATTTAGATCTTTATCGATCAAGCTTCAAAATTGGTAAAGAACGTCAAAAGAGATCTACTCGTTACGTAATTTATCAAATTTCCTCAGTAAATGAGGAAAATCCAAAAGATGTTGAGACTATTGGCTATCATATTAGAAATGTTAAAAACCTAGTGAATACAATTGAACAAAAACTTCAGAAATCTGGATGTTTTTAAAATGAGAAAGATGAGAAGAAAAATTTTAACTATCTGCCTTTTAATGAGCGCGAGTTTGGGGGCCATGGCAAAAGAGTCTATAGAGCCAATCCCAGAAAGTAGTGAAAGGACTTATAGCCAGGTAAAAGCTGGCGGAAAAGATTATGAATGGAAAAGCCATACCACTTGCTCCATCAAATCAACAGGGATTGACCCTGTTTATCCAGGTCTGGGCCTTGTTACCTATTATGTATGTCCTGATAAAACTATTAGCTACAGCCAGCCTAAATCGACAGGATTTAATGGCTGGGAAGGATACTGTGGACAAACAGCGATTTCAAATATCACAAGTATGATTTGCCAAAGACATATGGATCCAAGGGGGAATGACTTCTACGGAACTGATCCGACACCAGGCGCCCATTCATCTACCATGAAAAAATCTCTTCGAAAAATTTTTACTGAATACAGGCAAGATAACGACTGCCCAAATGTCACCTGGAATGTAAGGCAAAACTGGACTTCATCGTCCTTTTTAAAATCTGTTAAAGGAGATCTTTTTGGAAGTTCGAAAAAAATTAAAAGATTTAGATCAAATAAGACCTTCGTCAATGTAACACCTACTCCAGTCCTATTGAATAGTGGAGGCCTAAGATACCACTGGGTCACCGTGGTTGATATTATACCAAATTCAACAGATAGTTTTGGTTGTGACGTGGTGGTAAATACTTGGGGGGACCAAAAAACTCTCACATGCGAAAACTTTGTAAGTTATGCAGACCATTCAGGCTTTTCAGAAAGAATTAGCTTGGGATTTGATTAGAAAATCAATTCTGCTTTTTCATTAAGAGATATTGTTTCTGTAATTTTGCAGAAATATCTTTGTCCATGAAGTTAAAAATCTTTGAGGCTTTTTTGGGATCAATGAGTTGAAGGATCTGAACAGCAACCTCAATGTCTTGAACAGAGAGTACGGAAGCAGCTTTATCTGGCTTCATATTTGAGACCATCTCTACCACCTGACCGATGCGAGACTTAGATTCCTCATTGTTTTTTTCAACACAACCAATAAAATCTTTCTGTTTTCCTGCCAGTTCGGCATACCTTTTGGCAATATCACTCTCTGATACTTTTAGAGAGTCTTGTTGCTTAATTAGTTCTATTTCCTTAAGGCGAAGCTTTTCTTCTTTATCCAAAAGTTCTTTAGTTAATTCCGAGACTGATTTGTTTTTAATTGTCTCTACTTTTTTTGAAACTTCTTCATGGAGTTTTTTTGCAAACTCTTCCTCAGAATATATTTTTTTGGGAACTTCAGAAAAGCTTAAAGCTGGAAATAGAAGAAGTGCGAAAAGATATTTCATATCAATTATTCCGATCTTTAAATTGTAGCCAATTTTGGGTCTGTTCTTCAATTTTTTGATCTTGCTCTTTGTTAAATGCTTTTCTATACGCTTCATAGTCTTTGTCTTTTAAGTTTTCTATAACTTTGAGCTCTCCCCTAAGGATTGCAAGTTCTTTCTTTTTGGCTTCAATCAATTTTTCTTGCTCGGTTTTATCTCTTGCAAGAAGTTGTATATTCTTCTCTTTTGCAGCCACTAAATGTGGGAAGGATTGGATTTGGGACCCCTTAACTCCAGTACTTAAAGATATATTTTGAACATTAAAAAAATTCTCTATTTCATTCTTGTCGTGTTCAATTTGCTTTTCAATCTTTCCCAAATGACTAATCAACTGACCAAGTTCTGTGCGGCAGTTTTCCTCTTTCAACTTACGTAGCTTTAAAACAGGCTCTAGTTTAAATACATATCTTTTCATAATTATTTAAGGCTTGGATCAACTGAAGATTCAGCTTTCCTTGCGATCTCAATCATTCTTTCGAATAATTCTTCAATTGTGTAAGACTCTTCTATTTGCTGCCTCATCAGATTGACGAGATCATCATATATAACGATCGCCTTATCAACTTTGGCATTCGAACCTTTTGCATAAGCACCCACCGTAATGAGATCCTCCGATTCCTTATAGGATGCAAGAAGATCTCTTAAGTGACTCGCAACAATCTTATGCTCTTTTGTCGCAACTTTTGTCATAACCCGCGAAATAGAACCAAGAACATCAATCGCAGGAAAATGATTTTTCGCCGCAAGTTGACGAGATAAGACAATATGCCCATCAGAAATTCCTCGAACAGCGTCTGCGATAGGCTCATCCATATCGCCCCCTTCAACGAGAACGGTATAGATTCCAGTTATTGAGCCTGCACCTTTTTTAGTTCCGGCCCTTTCCATCAATTTAGGCAATTTAGCAAATACACTTGGCGTATAGCCTTTTTGTCCAGGAGGCTCACCCGTTGATAAAGCAATCTCCCGATTGGCCATTGCAAAACGAGTAATAGAATCCATCATTAATAGTACATCTTGGCCCTGATCTCGAAAAAATTCAGCAATTGTAGATGCAGTATAAGCAGCTTTCATCCTAATCAAAGCCGATGTGTCTGATGTCGCCACAATAACGACCGATCTTTTCAGACCTTCATCACCAAGATCAGATTGAATAAACTCTAAAACCTCTCGACCACGCTCACCAATTAATGCAATCACGTTAATATCGGCATTCGTATTACGGGCGATCATTCCCATGAGTACCGATTTACCAACCCCTGAACCTGCCATAATGGCAAGACGTTGTCCCTTACCAGCAGTAATGAAGCAATTAATTGAATTAATGCCTGTATCAAGTGGTTCTCTGATAGGTGGTCTATCAAGCGGATTTAGTGGTGTGCCGAAAATGGATCTCTTCTCATACGGACCTTCAATTGGTCCTTTATTATCCATAGGATTGCCTTGAAAATCGATTACTCGACCAAGCATATTGGGTGAAATTCTGATTTCTGTCACAATGTCTTTTAAATGAATTTTTGTTTCTGAATTGATTCCTGAAATTTCATTATATGGCATAACCATACAATTAGTTCCTTGAATTGCAACCACTTCACCAAGGGATCTCTCACCATTTTCAGCGATGAATTCAACATTACTTCCAAGGACAGCACGAGGGACACTTGCTTCGTAAACCATTCCTCTCGAGCCAATAATCTTCCCAATTTTTTCATAAGGTATCTTATTTTCAATATGACGAAGTATTTGATGAAAATTAAGATCCTCACTCATGCTGAAGAACCTGCTCAAAAATCTTGTCTATATTTTGAAAGATGCCTTCAATAGAACCATCAATCAAACCATTTTCAGATTCAAGAATGATACCAGGATGATTAATTTCAGGAACTATCTCTACTCGTACATTTGAAAGTTGACCAAGGCGACCTTCAACGGTTTGAATAACTTCACTCATTTGACTAAAATTATTTCGCCCAACTTTAATAATTAAATTTTTTCTGGCATTAAGCTCAAGAATAAGTTTCTCGAGAAGAGATTCAAGGTAGACTTTTTCATTAATTTCTTTCAATACGATCCACTTAGCAAATCTTTTAACAAACTCTACTATTTCTTGTTTGTTTTTTTGAAGTATCTTTTCACTATTTAATTTTACTACTTCTATAATGCCTGAAAACTCTTCTATCTTCGCATCTAATTCATTTTGATACTTAGAAAATGCTTCAGTTTTGCCTTCTTCAATTCCTTTTTGAAGACCTTCTGCGTAGGCTTCTTTGTAGGCAGCTTCAAGTCGACGATTAACTTCTTGTCGGATTTTCACTTCAATATCAGATTCTTCTTGTTGGGAAAGCCCCCTAGAATCTCTAACAGCATTATCAATTTTAAAATTGTGTTTTTTTTCGTTTGATCTTTCTGTACGCAATACTTCGTCAGAAATTGTCTCTCTATTGAACGACTGACCAGTGAGCTCTTGGAAGGCAAATAGCTTCTGATCTCCCGAAGGAGTTGACGATCCTTTCAGGTCATTGAATTGAAAGGGTTTAACTTCAGCATCTCTAAATTTTTCCATAAATTAAAAACCTTCTTAAACGAAAGCATCTCCCTCTCCACCACGAGAAATAAGCGCTTTCCCTTTGGCCTCAAGATCTTTAAGCTGCTGCACAATTTCTTGTTGAGCTTTCTCGACATCTGAAACTTTTGTTGGCCCCATAGCTTCCAAATCCTCTTTGAGAAGAGTGGCTGCACGGTTGGACATATTCTTGAAAAGTTTTGTTCTAACTTCATCTGGTGCTGTTTTAAGTGCTGTAACAAGCTTGGTATTGTCCACAATTTTAAGAAGCTCTTGAACACCTCTATCATCAACAAAGATAAGATCCTCAAAGACAAACATGAGTTTTCTGATTTCTTCTGCAAGCTCTGGATCTTTTTCTTCAACTCTTGCCATGATATTTTTCTCAGAATTTTTGTCCATAAGATTGAGCATGTCAGCGATAGGCTCAACACCGCCAAGTTGTTGTGTATCAATTGAACCGAGAGTTGAAAGTTCTGTTTTAAGAACATCATCAAGTTGGGCAATAAGCTCAGGAGAAACAAAATCTAAATTTGCAACTCTAAGAACAACTTCTGCCTGAAGTCCTTCAGGAAGTTTTTTAAGTACATCTACTTTTTTATCTACTGGTAAGTGAGCGCAAATAAGGGCGATCGTTTGTGGATGTTCATTAATAAGGAAGTTTGCCAAAGTTCTTGTATCAACAAGTTCAAGTGATTCAAGTGAATTATTTTGGCCGACATCGACAATTTGACCAAGTAACTGCTTCGCACGATCTTCTCCGAGAGTTCCCAAAATAAAGTCTCTTCCCTTATTTTCAGAGAAAAGTAATTCTGCATCTTCGTTTATAGCGGAGTAAAATTCCTCCAGAACTCTTTTCACCATCCAGATAGGAGACTTTGAAAGTGTCGACATGACGTTAATCATTCTTTTAACGTCATTATCCTTCATATGCTTAAAAATAAGTTTCGTTGTTGTGGGCCCTAGGGCAGAAAGTAAAATTGCAGCTTTCTCTTGTCCCGAAAGGAGCGCATACTGGACATCTGGTTCTAAACTCTTTTCTTCGGCCACAACAAAACTCCTTAAATAACTATTCTAACTGAAATTATGCGATTTCTTTTGTCGCATCATTTAAATGGATCATTTCATGTATTACTTGAGCTGCCTTTGCGGGATTTGCTTCAACAAGTGAAATAATCTTTTCTTTTATCATATTACCCTCAATCTTTTCCGGATTCAATCTATCCTCCATTGTTGGGAGAACATCCTCGAGACCTGGTAAGCGTTGATTGGCCTGAATTTTCTCAAGCTCTTCAATGGTTTTCGGAAGAAAGTCTTCAATTGATTCAACTGAGTTTTCTGTCAGCCACTGGATGAAAGGACGAACAACCATAAAGAAGAATAATGTAATGATTGCCCCTATCATGAGATATTTCGTTACATTTTTCATAAGTTCACGATTTTCACGTGCTCTCATGATAGCTTCCATCTCTGTCAGGTCTTCTTTGGCGAATTCCATATTCTTGATTACAAGCTTATCACCACGCGTTTGATTAATACCCAAAGCACTAGCAACGATTTGCTGGAAGTTTTGAAGCTCCTGCTCGCTCCATGCCTGATATTTTGTCACAGTAATGCCGTCATCATTCACCATCGGCGTTCCGTCTTTCGCGAGAACTGGAACCTTCTTACCATCAACCATTACTGCCACAGAAATGCTTGAAACTTCAGCTGTTGGTTTTTTAGATTTTGTAACGACTGTTGGTACCGCCATATTTTTTGTAACAAGTGATTTATCAACATCGTTACGCGTCTCTGGAATACCAGGCTGTGGAGTCTCTCCAGGTAGATTAGAGCGTGCTCCTGGAATGCCTTGAGGCGATGGTCTGACACCGACCATTTTTTGCTCATTTCTCACTTCAGATAAAACTGCAGCGTTTTCTCCATCATAAGTTGTCTGGGTCTCAACTTTTTCAGTGAAATCCATCTTGAGTGCGACTTTTGCAATAACTTTTCCCTCACCGATAACACGGGAGAGAATTTCTTCTACTTTTTTCTCATATTGAGAATTTAGTTTTGTTTCAAGAGCAATTCTATTGGCGGTATCTGTGGACATCTGATCGCCATCATTTTCTGATAGCTTTTTACCCCGAGAATCAATTACCACTACATTATGGGCCCTCATACCATCAACTGAAGAGCTCACGAGTGACTGGATTCCCTTAATTTCATCACTTGTCATACTCACACCGCGTTCAACATCAAGAACGACGGAACCACTTGGTGGTTTTCTTTCAGACACAAATGGAGATGATTCTGGAATAGAAAGATGGATTCTTGCGCGAGTGACACCTTTAATATGCATTATAGTTTTAACAAGCTCGCCTTCTAAAGCACGCTGTTTGTTAATTTTTTGAACAAATGAAGTTGTTCCGAATGACTGCTTATCAAAAACTTCATAACCAACTGTACCTGTAAAATTGACACCTTTTTTTGCAATTTCTAAACGCCAAATCTCAACCATATCCTCAGGAACGAGGATTGTCTTTCCATCATCTTTAACTTGATAAGAAATTTTTCCTTCTTCAAGCATTCTAGCGATAATCGCCGAGTCATCTTTTGTAAGATCGGTATAGAGAACTTTATAATCAGTTCGACTTGCCCAGATCACAATTCCTGCCATTAATGCGACAACGAGTCCCGCAACAATGATAAGCCCTGCTCTTCTAGTCATATCTAATGACTTAAAGAAATCGATAAAATTTTGTACTGTCTGCCCAAAGAAGTTATTCAACTGAATCCTCCTGATTCACGCTTATCTAATCATCCTAATTAGATCTGCATTTTCATAATTTCACGGTAAGCATCAATAACTTTTGTTCTTACCTGGTTTAATGTCCTGAAAGCAATATCTGCTTTCTCGACTGCCAATAGAGTTTCATGCAAGTTTTGACTTTCCCCACTTGCTAATTTCTCCATAGCTACATTCGCTTCATTTTGAAGCGAATTCACTTTGCCAATAGAGTCTTGTAGAAAATCTCCAAAACTCTTTGCGCCCTCAGCACCTTCAAGGCCTGGAGCACCTTCAAGATTAAAATTTCCACCGAAGTCATTATCTACAGCTCTTGACCAACCTTTTGCATCAGCGTTACCAAGAGTTTTTTGAAAACCTGAAATGTCTTTAATCGACATAATCTATTCCTTAGTTCCCACGACCAATTTCTAAAGTTTTCATGGCCATCTGTTTAGTCGTATTAATGGCCGTAACATTTGATTCATAGGCCCTTTGGGCTTCAATCATATTTGCCATCTCTACCATTGGGTTAATATCAGGCATGGCCACATATCCCTCAGAGTTTGCATCAGGATGAGATGGATCATGCTTGTAAATAACTTTATCTGAATGAACAACCTCTGTTGCATGAACAGTTTGTGCATTCTCGGCCAGCTCTCCCTCAAGTACATCAGAAAAATTCTCTCTTTCAGGCTCAGAACCAAAGACAACTTCTTTGCGTCTGTAAGGCCCTCCCTCGGCAGTTCTAGTGGTTTGAGCATTTGCAATATTAGAAGAATGGGCTTCCATTCTTTTTCTTTGCGCGGCCAAGCCACTTGAGCTAATACGAAGACTAGAGAGTAAATCCATTTAATTCCCCTTACTTCTCAGAGTTGATAGCATATCTCATAATGCCCATCTTTTTATTGATCAGTTGAACCAAGGCATCGTACATCAATTTGTTCTCTGCCATTCGGGACATTTCTGATTCAACATCCACAGTGTTGCCATTTTCTGAAACTACACCATTTGGATCATCATAAATCTCAGGTTCTAAATTGTTAAAGCCACCATTTCCCACATTGTGATGACGTCCATCTGAGACATTCATTTGCATTTGACCATCAACATCCAAAGCCCTTGCCAACGCCTCTTCGAAATCCATTTTCTTGGCCTTAAAGCCTGGCGTATTTGCATTAGCGACGTTCGAGGAAATGAGTTCTTGTCTCATCTCACGAAAGTTAAGTGCCGTGGTCAGTGCTCTGAGAGTCTTGTCATTCACATCCATGTGAGTGGCTCCAACAAATTATCTAAATTATCTTAAATTGATAAAATACGTTGCACCTTCACCTCTGTACTCATTGATCTTATTTCTAAGAGTACGAATCGAAACGCCAAGGATTTTTGCAGCTTGTGTTCTATTTTCTGAAGTGAATACCAATGCTTTTTTAATAAGAAGTTTTTCAGCATCTTTAAGTGACATTAGTTTGAATCCATCTTCATCAATTTCAGAAGCTTTGAATTCGACTTTTCGTTCACCATTTTCGATTGCTGCAAGATCAAGGGTCTTCCCTTCCATGTTGGAAAGTGTTTTACGAATAAAAGAACGAAGCTCTACTAGATTTTGACTCCAGTTATAGTCAGAAAGCTTACGAGCTGCTTCTTCACAAAGAGTTAAATCTCCTGAAGAATTTTCAGTCGCGTATTCATTGATGAAGTGTCTTGCGATCAACTCCACGTCAGTTCCTCTTTCGCGAAGTGAGATCATATCGATCTGAGCTCCGTTGAAGTAAGTGAAAAGAGCACGTGAAAACTTTCCTGCACCAACAAGCTTTGAAATATTCTTAGATGTTGTTGCAATAACACGAACATCTAATTCATAATCTGGAAGCTCTTGAAGAATAGTATATAGGCGTTTCTGAAAAATATCATCCAGTGCGTCAATGTTGGCAAATATTACCGTACCACCATTGGCAAGTTCTAGAACACCTCTATTGAAGCGACCTGATTCATCATCACGAAAACCAAGAACAATTTTTTCAACAGTCTGTGTATCAAGACTGCAGTCAACAACTTCAAGGCGAGCATTCTTGCGCGCAGAATTTTGGTGAATGTAAGAAGCTATTGCTTTCTTTCCAGACCCTGCTTCTCCTGAGATAAGAATGGGAGTTTTTGTCACGGCCACATTACGGGCCATTTCAAGTGCGCTGTTGAATTTTGGGTGATTGCCTACGAGATTTAAACCTTGAGATAACATTAGACCTCCTGTCCGTTGTTAGTTGGTTCGTTTATAATTTCTTTTCTACTAATTCTAAAGTTGCTAATTCACTCCTACACATTTCCTTAATATGAAGAGGGACTTTTTCATCATTCGTTAAAATGCTCAGGACTTCCTTACCTTCTGCAATTCGCGAATTCTTAATTAATGATAACCCGTAAAGGTATCCGATTCTTGCAGTGTAAGGAGATTTTTGAAATTTTTCACGAAATTGATTAGTCATGTTTTCTATTTCCTTCCAGTCCGGACTTTCCTCACCCACGAATGATTCAATGAGGAGGTAATTAACTCGCTCAGAAACATTCAAGATTGGTGCCGACTTTGAGGTGTTGATGTCTGCACTAAGGGCCTTGACCACTGTTTTGAAGCGATCTTGGTCCTTAAGTTGATACAGGGACTCGACATAACCCATGAGAAGATCAGCGGTTTGCCTAGGAGTTAACTGATTTGACTGGGCCTGATTAACCAGAACTTTTTCAAATTCCAAAATCGCCTCAGGGTAGTTTTTTTGTTTAAAATTAATCAGTCCTCGGTAAAACGGGTAGTTTACTGAGTCCCTAAGTGACACTGAATATGAGGCCAGCTTGTCACTTGCCGCTTTCCAGTCCTCATCTGATACCAGTCTAATCAGGCTCAACTCTTCAATCACTTGAGCAAGATTTGTATTTTTTACCCTCTCAACCCAGATTGGGAAAAGTCGAGGCTCTTCTTCAGCAACAGTTTTAAAACTTTCTAGGGCACGATCATAACTCTTATAAAGACCTAGCTTAATAAAAGACTCACAAACAACAAAATTAAGGTATATATTGCGTGCGACCTTGGTCTCATATTTTGATTTATAAACCTCCCAAAGCTTCACAACTTTGGAGTAATCCTCTTTCAAATAGGCATCATTAATTATACCAAAAACAATTTCGGCTCCATCACCTTCAAACACTCGTCTTTCTGCAGGCCGAAACGAATCAAGGGGAATAGATGTGAGGTAGGCCAGAGCTTTATCATAGTTTTTCGAAGCTATAAAAACTCTTAAGCGTACTAGCCAAAGAAGCTTTTTCAAATCTTGAGAAATGACTTTGGTTTCATCTGGTGATTGCTCTAAAAAAATCTCAGTTTCTTTATCCTGCTCAGTTGGGTTTAATTTTCTCGTAATTCTCAAGGCGACATACCTTAATTTAGCTTCATAGCGAGCAGCAGGATCTGTAGAACGATCAATTGCATTTTTATAAAGGATGAGATTTTCTGCAGCGTCTTTATCTAAAAGCTCGTACGAAAGTGCAAGTCTTAGACGAGCAAAAGGAGCCTGAAGTAAATAGGAATAGGAGGCAACAAATTCATCAAAAACCTTTATTGCAGTCTCAAACTCACCTCTTCTAAAACTGCTTTCCGCAACATTATAAAGAATAGCCGGGTGAACTGGCTTGGCCAGAGATTTTGAAATAGCGTTATAGCGATTCAATATTTCTTTTGTCTCACCTTTTGCTAAGAGAGCGTAAGAACTATAAGCAAATCCCATTTGCGCAGGAAGAATGCTGGCTAGTTTTTTATCTGACAAAAACTCCTCGATTTTCTCTACTTGCTTTAATTCAGCAAGAGCATGAAGAATAGTCAGAGCTGATTGAATAACCAAGGTTTGGTCAAATTCGCCACGGGCCTCTACAAATAGATTTTTTGCGAGTTCCAAAGTTCTTACATGGTCTCTCACATCCACATTATATTGAATAAGATAACGATAAATAGCAGCTTTTAATTCATAATCCTCAGTGAGGTCTTTTGCATTAGACAGGAGAACTATTGCTGACTGAGTAATGCCTCGATTAGGCTTAGCAATATTTCCCTTGAGAAGGGCATTGGCCTTTATAAACTCATTTATAACTTGATTTGAATCTCGTCCATATTTCTTTTCATAAAGAGTGATGGACTTATTCATCAATCCCCATTTTTCCTCACGATAAAAATTAATCGTAAGCTGCATATGAGCTTCTTTTGGATCATCTAATTTATCGCGATCTTTAATAGGATAAATTGAATCTGGAATCTTCGCCGCTAGATTAATATCTTTTTCAAGCTGGGGTATCATTGGCCGGTAATCCCAGATAAAACTTGCACCATATCTAAAATCTCTAAAGCCAGGATTGGCCAATTTCCCCTGAATCATTTCTTTTTTAACTTCAAGGATGGGAAGGATTGATTTTTTTCCTGCAAGAAGTGGATTAATTTCTTTGGTTTTTTTTACAGGCCCGGACTCTTGATTCGAAGGTAATGGTAATGGCTTTTTAAATTCAACCGGCTTTTCAGATACTAGATCAGAATTGATCCAAAAGTCTAAAATGTATTTCTTGTCTGCATCTCGATAAAAAGAGAACAATTCCACAGTAGGATCTTTAAGCTTTACAGAAATTGTGGCTGGCCTAGCTGGAAAATCCACTTTCGAAGTTGTTACCTTTTCAACATACTGTGGATTTGTGCCTATCTTTGAAATTTCCCCAGAGAGTTTTTCAAATAATTCAAGATTCACAGTCTCAATATTTAAAGTGCCTTCTTTATTATTGATGGTGAACTGATCACGAGGAACAGAGAGATGCCATCTTAAATGCGTTTTGAAGGCTTCTTGATTAAAGATCTCACCAAATGAAGGTGCGCTGCATATGATGCATGCAAAGAAGAAGGTTAATGATTTAAATAAAGCGTTGCCCATTCTTAAGACTTCCTGTCTTACCTGGTTTTGACCGCATCTTGCGGCCAATTTTACCTACCTAGGATTGATTGTAGCTTGGATTTTGTTTTGGAGAAGACAAATTTTACCCATCGGCAAAAATATCCTGTCGGTGGTTTGACATGCTTGGAACAGCAATTGAAATTCAGTAAGTTAAAAAAAGATTATTTTATACCCGTTTAAATCAGTAAGAATTTTTAGCTTTTTTTTGAATGATGTCTTACTTACTTTTACTCATTTCACATTTGGGCCATCAGTGCTAAAGATAAGGCGTGAAAATGCCGTTAAGTCTTTGAAATGAATCAATTTTTGATTACAATTTTCTTATCCATTTTAATCACTGCTTGTGGACGCCCGATCAAAGTACATAAAGCAGCTACTTCTAGTAATGGCACAAATTTATCCCCCATTTTTAGTTTTACGATTTCTGATCCTCAAACAAAATCTGAAACACACACAAATTCACCAGTGCTTAATGTTCAAATTACTGAGCAGAATGTTTCCGCATGGTGTTTAACCGAATCAACTCTTGATGCAACAGAAATTGATTGCCCAAATGATAATTGGCAAACATCGAGACCCACTTCATTTAGTTTAAGTAATGGAGATGGAGCTAAATCAATTTTTTTATGGGTGAAAGACACTAAAGGAAGTTTAGCCAAGCCTTCAACAAGTCAATCAATAACTCTTGATACAACTATTCCAGAAATCACTCTTGCTCCCACCAGCAATGTTAATCTAAGTAATCTCTTAAGCTATTCTTTATCTGGAACCTGTGAGTCCGACTTGAATGTGATTATTCAAATTGCAGGTATTCCAAACTTGGTCCCTTGCTTGGGCGGTGTTTGGCTCAATTCATTTAATCTGTCCTCATATGGTGATGGAAATATTGCTCTACAAGTTAACCAGGTGGATTTGGCACTAAATAGCTCCCTACCTATCATGGCAACAATCTCAAAGGATGCAATAGCTCCAATCATCACATTGAGCACACCGACTCAAAGTAGTTATATTAATTTAAGCAATCAGAGTACTGTTAATTTTTCCGGAACATGTAGTGATGATGGAGCGATCCAAGTCTCTGGGGCCCTCAGTAAAAGTATTAATTGCACGAGTGGATTATTTTCTGAAAATTTAGATTTTACTTCAATCCCTGAAGGGGCTCAGTCATTGTCATTTAACACAAGTGATGGTTTTAATAATCAGTCCTCCACCATCAATTTAATCATTATCAAAGATACTCAAGCACCGGTGATGCAATTTGTTTCTCCCGAAGCCAATGCTTATATCAATGATGCGAACAAGGCAGCCTTTGGTATATCTGGGACCTGTACAGAAGATGGCAAAAATGTAACTATTTCTGGTGCAGCTTCAGCGACAGCATTATGTGAGAGCAATTTTTTCATAGCAAGTTTAGACTTTAGTGCTCAAGCTGATGGCACAGTAACTATAAGTATTTCCCAGACTGACGCTGCCGGAAATGCTTCAAATTCAACCTCACGAAGTTTTATTAAAGATGTTTTACCTCCAACACTGACTCAAACTGCTATTTCAAATAATCAATATTCAAATCTCAATCAAGTGCAATTCTCTGGGGCCTGCGAAAATGGTGCAACGATCGCAGTCATGGGCACAGATACTTCACTTGCAACATGCTCCCTAGCTAGCTGGAATTATCAAACAAATGCCCAAACATCTGATGCGACTTATGCATATCAATTTATTGCTACTGATACAGCAGGAAACTCTATCAGTATTAATGGAAGTTGGATCAGAGATAGCGTAGTTCCAACACTAAGCTTTTTTGAAATTGCAGATGGAGCCACCAATATTGGAACCTTTTCAACCTTTGTCAAGGTGGAAGGGAGTGATGATAAGTCCATTGCATGGGTGAGATTTAGTGATGCTAATTTTGTAACTGGTTCATGTCAAAGTGAGTACGCAAATAATGGCTGGCAATCTTATGCCGGTGGGCGAATCAGTTATTCTTATATTATTCCTTCTGGAGATGGAGATAAAAAAGTCTGTGCTTGGGTCAAAGATGCTGCTGGAAATGTTTCCACTATCAGTCCAGACTCTGGTTCTTCAGGTGTAAACACAGATACTGTGACATATGAAGTGGGTAACATTCCACAAGTTTTATCTTTTAGTGCAAAAAATAATTCTGCTGGAACAAATTTTGGGACTCAAAAATTCAGTCTTAATGATCAGGTTCTGATTGAGTGGACTGCTACAGACGCAGAAGGTCTTGGAGATAATCCAATCAAACTTGAATATACCATCAACAATAGTACATGGACCACCATCACTTCTGCTTATGGTGGGACAACTCCATCGAGCCCTTATGTTGGTAGCTATACTTTTAATGCTCCAACGGCTTCTTATTTTAGAATTCGAATTCTTGTAAAAGATAAGGCAAATAATAGCTCCATGGAATATCGCTCTCAGCCTTTAAACACCGG
>CANHJD010000043.1 GCA_947461145.1 Bacteriovoracaceae bacterium | reverse complement strand
TTGGTTACGCTCGTTATTTAAATGGAAATTGGGTGAGCCAGTGCGAGCCTGCCTATGAGCTTAAACCAGAATTTCTTTGTCACTAAATACTGTAATCAAATTTTGGATTTTGAACTACCTCGGCCTCTATCTTTAGAGATAAGCATCCATTTTCTTGTTCAACATTATGTTCAGAAAAGAGTTTTAGCGCTTGTAAGGACTTCAACTGCTTATCTGTCAGAGTTAGATCTTTAACTGTAGTCTCAAGAAAAACCACATCCTGCACTTGCTTGAGTCCTATTTCAATTTCAGCTTTATCTGTTTTGAAAAAGAATCCATTCGATTCGAAGGCCTTCACGAGTAAATACACCATGGGCTTCATGGAATAGAATAATGGAATTTTCGTAAAACTTTTTACTTCGACAGTGATCTTTTTCTCATATTTATCTGTGAGAACTTTTTCAAGCACTGTTTTAAGTTCTGTAGGTGAAAAGATATTGGAAGTTTCAGAGACTTCATTAAAAGAAGCAGCGAGGTCACTATCAAGACCACTGCGTTTAACTAAACTTTTATTCAGCACACTACTTGCAATCATTTTTAGCAGGCAGAGGGTAGAGTAGTCTTCAGGTTGAAGCTCATCAAAGGTGCCAGGATAAACAGAGTTAATAAAAAGAAATCCAGACACAAAGTCTGAGATGGGAAGAGGAATTGTTATCCCACTTTTAAGACCCATTTCTTTTAACAGTCTTAGTGAGCGTTGGACGGGATCACCGTCTTTGTATCTTTTAATAATTTCATCAATGTCGGAATAAATGCGAACGTTTGAGTTTTCCGTCTTTAAAATAGAGCTTTTCTTACTCACAAAACAAGAATAATTCGCAGGCATTAAATTACTCGATACGCGCTCTGAATTCGCCGCTGAAAGAGCTCTAATTCTAGTTCCTTGAGGGTAGGTTAGTGTAAGGCAGACTCGATCAACTGGGAAAAAGGCTTTACTGAGATTGATCGAATCCATCACTGATTTTGAGAATGTTTCTAAATGATTCTCATCAAATGTGAATTGATTTTCTAAGTGCAAAAGCATTGAGTGAAGATAACTGTAGTTTTCATCTAACTGACACTGAAAAGCCTTGAGAATATTATAAGCAAAGATGTTTTTTTGAGTGAATTTTTCCATTTAATTAGTATTTCAGAAAATCTACTGTTTTCAAGTCTAATTAGTAGGCAGCAAGAAGGTACTTAATTAAGAGGTTCTTAATTATTTTTAATTGATGTATTGTGTATCATTTTTTTACCAAGTTCATTTCTCTCAATGGATTGAACCGATATAAATTCATCAATTTTAATTGGATGAATTAACTTTTTGAAGTTTTCTATAATATCAAATTGAACTGAATTTTCATGTTCAAGGCAAAGAATCTGACTCTTTCTCTCATTCTCTTTTATTGAAAGATCCAATTTTCCCCAGCACCCATTCCTGAGCATATGGGTTTCTAATATCTCCTTTAGTTCAAAATAATCAATTAATAGTCCAGAACATTTAAATTTTCCGTCCTGGCGCCCAAGTGGAGTTAAAAAATCCTCTCGGATACTCCCTCTGTCGGGCAGTGGATAATATCCATCTTGGTCGAAGGATTTGTGTGCAGGAATTAAAATCCATTCATTTATAAATTGAACCTCAAAGGAGTAAAGACTTGGAGTCTTAATCCAAAGCCTGTTCTCTTCATCGGCTTTCAATTCATGTATAGGAAGAATTTTTAACTTCTTTTCGCCAATCTTTATTGAAGTCGCAATCTGTGAACCAACTTCACTCATTCCAAAAGTACGCACAATCGGCCAACCAAGGTGTATGGCTTTTTCTTCTAGGCTTGAACTGAGGAAGTCTCCTCCAGCAAGAACATATTTAAGTGTCTTGGGTGCTTTAATTTTTAATTTAACCAAGTCAAATATTTGAGTTGGAACCAGAGAAATTATCGAGATGTTGTGATCAGAAATTTTTCCTGGAAGTGTCTCCGGATTCCAAGGGTAAAGCAGGGTCGGAGAGTGATTTAAAAGTGAAGCCCTATAATAGACACTAAGGCCTCCAACATGAAACGGGGGGAGTGTGAGCCCCCAACGATCCTCCTCGTTTAGGCATAGATGAGAATTTACCGCTTTCGCATTTGAAAACATGGCTTCATTGGAGATGACATAACCTTTAGGTTTTGCCGAAGTTGTTCCAGAGGAAAGAAATACTAGATGATCCTGTATTCCATTTTCCTCAATTAAATTAACAAGTGAATTTCTCAGATCCGAAAATTTAGGGGATAGTGAAAAATGGTTATTACCCTCTTGGATCTCTTTTAATTCTTTCATAACGGGGTCCATGTTTTATCTTTTAATTCTTCGAAGTACTTTTTTAAGGAATTCATTTCAGGCCTAAATCCATCCCGAAAACTTCCAGTAAAGATATCGAAAGAACTCTCATATAAATCAGGTGTGAGTAGGCCATGATAGTCTTTTAAATTACCTCTTCCCAAGAGTTCTAAATACGCCTGATAATTGGATAGGCCATGCCCCATATTCCCACTGAAAATGACTCTTTTGCTGTTAACTGGAAAGAATTCACGATACGGCTTATAAATATTTACCTCAAAAGGAGTCCCTTTAACAAAGTCCCTTGCTGTCGGAAGCTTGATATTCTGCCATTCTTCATCAGAGAGAGGATCTTCAATATAGTCAATCAACTTCCAATGTTGTGGTGGAATTTTTTTTTCAAATTGAATCCAAGAATTCATATTAAAAAGACCATTGGCATCCAATCTAATAGATTGAATCCCAGAGGGAAGATTTAGAAGGCAATCACTTTTATCTTTTATTTTGTATTTAATAGTGCCTGATTCCAGCTTCTCACCTTCTCTAAATAACTGGTGATTAAAAAAAGATGGATTCGTCTCAAGTCTAGACCATTCAGGTTTGAGAAAATAGAGAGCCTTTTTTTGGCTCTCATGCTTTTGTTGCTTGAAGGATTCTAAGAAATTATTAACTCCGAGATCCCCAAGCTCGGGATGAGGGAAATATTCTGTATAACCAACTCCAGCTGCTTGTTCAGACTTAAGAAAGACTCCTTCACGGACTTCAATTGAGCTCAAATGATTAAGCTTAATCTTTGGCTTCAGGTAAAATCGATGAAAGAAAATATTCATAAATGGATTGAAAGAAGAAATAATCCTGTAAACACAATCATATGAATACCTGAAAATTTTAAACCTTCATTAAGCTCCTCATTTTTACTTTTAAGAGTTATCTTCAAAAGTTTTATGGCAGGAATAATCGCCAGAAAAGTTAGATAAATGAAAGAGTGATTCTTAAAAAAATGGAGAAGTAGATAAGGGGTGAAAATGGTCGAAATTGTAAAAAGTTTGTATAAGTTCGGATCCATTTTCGTGGCAAGAGTGAGCTTGCCGACCTTTTTATCTTCTTCTCTATCTCTTAAGTTGTTTATACAAATGAATGTCGTTGTGAGGCACCCATAAATAGAAGCAAGGACAAATGTCTGAAGATTGAGTGTTTCAGAAAAAAGGTAAAAGGAGCCAAGGACAGAAAAAAGACCAAAAAAAAGAAAAACAAAGATCTCACCAAGACCTTTGTAGGCCAAAGGGAGAGGTCCACCGGTATAACCATAACTTAGATAAAGAGATATCAAACCAAGAATGAGGTAGATTAGCCCTCCCTTGAGAATTAAAGGTATTGAGGCAATGATGGCGATGGCGATGCAAATCAAAGCCCACTTAAAAGTTGTTTCGGGTTTTACAAGCCCAGCTGCAGTGACTCTTGTTGGGCCCTTCCTCACTTTGTCTGCGCCCTTTTTAAAGTCAATCACGTCATTAAAAAAATTCGTTGCAATTTGGATACATAGTGCGCTTATAAGGCAGCAGAAAAGTATAAGGTAAGGCCTTTGCGTTGAAGTGCTCAGGAAATAAATAAATGTAGCAACAGGGGGAATAAGACTCGCTAGAAGTGTTTTTGGCCTCATTGCAATAATAAAATTTTTCATGCCTCTATCTCTCTTTGAATTAATTCTTGAATCTTTTTTTTATGAAGATGAACTCTATGATCTGAAGTGATACCAAATGTCTCTATACCATTTAGTGCAAGTTTCCAGGCAATCTCAGTATATTTTTTGTCTTTATAACCAAAGACGTAAAGAATTTTGTCTCTAAAGCGTTTCATTTCATCAGTAAAGTTTGGCTGATTTGAAAGTCGATTATTTTCAAAAAGCTGAATGCTCTTTTTGAAAAGAGTCTTATCTAAAGGCCTGTAGTCAAAAGTTTCTGAAAATAAGGGTAATGAATTCCAAAAATTAAAAAAGTCAGTCAATGAATTTGAGTTGAGTCTTAAAAGGACTTCTTCTTCCCAAATTCGTCTATCTGAAAGTTCACTTTCATCCAGACCTGGGTGAGAGCTTAGGAGGATAAGTTTTTTTAGGTTAAATTTATTGTTTGAGGCAATTTTGAGAGCAATTCGCCCCCCGAGGGAATAACCAACAAGAACGTCATTGCTATTGATCTTTATACGATTAATTTCTTCCTCAGAAAGATCATATAAATTATAGGTCTTGATACTTGTGTCATTAAATTTGTAATTATTCCATATTGATGGGTGGTCAAACTGACCATGAAAAAAATGAATCATTGTTCCCACTCCTTGAGAAAAGACAACGTTTGTTTTGGATCAGTTATTAATTCTAAGATATTAACGTCTTTTAACATTTTTAAGTCATTTACTGCGTAAGAAATATTAAAGGCAGTTGCAATTCTTCCGAATTGACTCTCATGCTTAAGAATTAACTTCTCATTAAGATTCATTGTTTCAAAGATTCTCCCCCCTGAGTTATTTACAATGATGAGCCTCAGGTTGTTTGGTATATCTTTGAGTGCTGATAGATCATAAAACGTCGTAAGATCCCCCAATATACAATAAACCATTTTCTTTGTTCCGGAGGCGAGCCCAATGGCAGTTGAAAGCTGACCATCAATTCCGTTTACACCTCGGTTTCCAAAAAAATTCAATTTTCGTTTATTAATGAGTTCATAGAAACGAATAACAAGTGAGTTTCCTAAATAGATCAAACTCTCATCCTCAAAAATTTCTTCTAGCTGAGAAATTAGAGAGATATCTGAATGTGGATATTTTTGAATGAGCTTTTGTAGATCAAAAGGAGCTGATGTATTAATAGAAAATGGTTTATAGGCCTTTAGTGAGTCCCAAAATATTTCTTTCTTTATAAGTTCTTCAAAACCAATCGGAAGTACAGTTCCATGGGATAAACCTAGAAAACCACGTTCATCAAAACTAAACTGTGGTAAGTGCGTTTCCTCTAGTAAGCGCCACATTTTTGTAAGAGGAGTGTGCCCAATCCTAATAACACTTGTGAATTGACCGTCCTTAAAGGCCCTGAGTAGATCTTTTTCAAAAGTGATGGAGGAGATTGAGTGAGCCCCGCTGAGGATTTCAGCATAGATGGGCAAACCTAAGTCCTTTATCCTTTTCGCAAAATCATACATCGAGTTGTTTTCATGGCCAATTAAAATAAGTGGAGAGGGGTTATCTTTGATAAATGATTGAAAACCATCCCAGGTTTGTGAATAAGTCTTAGCGCCTGATTGTTGTTTCTCATTTTTCTTTTCGATTAAAACATTGATATGGGCGGGAAAAGTTAATGTCGAGAGATCTAATTCATCAAGTTTCTCGAACTCAATTTCTACAAAGGATCTGCGTGCACCTCGAGTGATGATCTCATGATCAATTGTCTGTGGGCATGCCTTACCATGCATTCTTTTTGGTCTGTCTCCAGTGATAAGGAGTAGGGGAATATTACTATAATAAGCTTCAATGAGAGCCGATAAGCACTCAGATACTGCTGTTCCAGAAGTTGTACAAACAGCAACGGGTGCAGTGGAGATCTTCGCTCGTCCGAGGGCCTTGAATGAGGCAGAGCGCTCATCTATTTCAAAGCTTAAGTTCTCACTTTTGAAATGGTCTAAAAGATCATTGTTTCTTGCGCCTGTACAAAAATAAACATGCTTTAGATCCTGGAGTTTCATAAAAATAATTCTCTTACAGTCGATCTTTTAAGTCTTATTTCATTTAGCTCATTAGTTATTTTAGATTCTTGGATAATTCCGGCACCTGTCTCAATAATCATTTTGTTTTTATCAATTTGTATATTTCTGATCATTACTAAAGCGCGATGGTTTTCATGATAATTCAGCCCAAAGACTGATCCAAAAAAACGGTTTGGGAATTTCTTGTAATATTCGGTAGACATGAGGAAGGTTCTGGATCTTTGTTTAGGATATCCACCTAGGGCCGCCGTTGGAGATAGCGAATTAATGAGCTCATGAATTTCAGAATCAGGCTTTAATAGGCCACTAATTGCTGTCTTTAGGTGTATCATTTTAGAAAAAGGGGCAATCACTGTTTCAGATTGAGATACTTCCGTACAATAAGCCCCTAATTCACCAATAATATTTGTAATCACAAGATCATGTTCTCGCCTGTCTTTTTGTGAATCCAAGAGTTGATTTTCTTCACCTTTTTTTGCTGTCCCTGCCAGAGCGATCGTTTTGATGCTGTTATGTTTTTTCTCAAATAGGATTTCAGGTGTCGAACCAATGATTGCGAACTCTTTATCCCAAATCCCATAGGGTAATCCGACTTTTGAAAATATGGCTTTTGCTATGACTTTCTTTTTTAGGTCATTAGTATTTTTTACATCTGTTTTTTCTGAAGAGATAAGGACGGCCTTTTGAAACTGATCATTTAGTTCGGCTTTTAGCCTAGTAAAATCTTCTTCAAAGAGATCGTCAAAATTTTCGGCATTTTCATAATCTATTTTCAACTCAAGATACTGACTTAAAACTACCTCAGCGGTTTTCCTCTCAATTTCAAATAGGCTCTCAGGATAATAATAGTTATATTTTGGGCCATAGAATTCTTTGATATAAAAGAAAACAGCACTCCCATTAATTTTCTCTTCACTGTAAAATCCACCTTTACCCATTATTAGGGTTTGATCATCATTAATGAGTGTGAAAGTACCTCTTTCAAAAAAGGTACAATCCATCCAATCCTCAATTTTTTGATCATTAGTCATCAATACATCCAAGGGAAATTTTGAAATTCTGGATCTCTTTTTTCTAAAAATGCGATTTTTCCTTCACGAGCTTCCTCTGTTCCGTAGGCAAGTCTTGTCGCTTCACCTGCAAAAATTTGTTGCCCGACCAGGCCATCATCAATCAGGTTGAAGCTAAATTTTAACATCTTCATTGCTGTAGGTGATTTTGAACAGATGAGTTTGGCCCAAAGGATTGCTTCTTTTTCAATATCCATATGAGGCACAACCTTATTGACCATACCCATATCAAAAGCTTCCTCAGCCGAATAGGATTGACCAAGAAAGAAGATTTCTCTGGCACGTTTTTGGCCAATTTGTCGGGCGAGGTACGCCGAGCCGTATCCTCCATCAAAGCTCGCAACATCTGGATCTGTTTGGCGAAAGAGAGCATGCTCTTTTGAGGCAATTGTGAGATCACAAACACAATGAAGTGAGTGACCTCCACCTACGGCCCAACCTGGAACAACTGCGATGACTATTTTAGGCATGAATCTTATCATTCGTTGCACTTCAAGAATGTGAAGCCTTCCATGTCTAAAGTCGGTTTTATCTTTATAGTCATAACCCGTTTGACCGCGAACGTTTTGATCTCCTCCAGCACTGAAAGAGAAGACCCCATCCTTACTTGATGGTCCGTTACCAGTCAGAATGATCGCACCAATATCGTTTTGGCGATGGGCCCATTCAAAGGCGATGAGGAGTTCATCTACTGTGAGAGGTCTAAAAGCATTTCTTAGATCTGGTCTGTTAAAAGCAATTCGAGCTGCACCAGTATTTTTGGCCCTGTGTAGGGTGATATCTTGAAAACTAAACTCGGGTACATCTAGCCATTCATTCTTGTCAAAAGTTGGAGAAAGCATTTTTACCTCTTTGCCTCATAGATGTAGGCTATTCCCCCAAAAAGTGGGGTATAGTTGATATTTTTGAAAGTTGTACTTCTTTTGATGATTTCACAAAAATTCTTCCCGCTTGGAAATTCTTCTGATGACTTGATCAAGTAGTCGTAGGCATCAGATCTTTTTGTTAATAAGGAAAGAACGGGGAAATATAATTTGAGGGAGTTAAAATAGATTTTTTTCAAAAAGGTATTTTCTGGAGTGCCGAATTCGAGAATGAAAAGATTCTTTGAAACTCGTGAAAGCTCATTAAGGGATTTTTCAAGGTTCTCTACATTTCTAATACCAAAAGAAATAGTCGCAGCATCAAATTCTTGATCTTTGAATGAGAGATTTGAGACATCCGCCACAATAAAATTAACATCTGACTTGTTTTTGTCTTTTCTTTTGTTGGCATTCTCAATCATCACTGGAGAAAAATCGCAGCCCACAATTCGATCAATTTTATTTTCTTCAAATCCAAATGCAATGTCGCCGGTTCCTGTTGCACAGTCTAGAACTGCTTTAGGATTAGTTTTACATGCCTCTTCAACGAGTTTTCTTTTCCAAATCCTATGAGTGCCGACTGAAAGCAGATCATTTAAAAGGTCATACTTTGGTGAAATATCATCAAACATTGTTTTTATATATTGGGCATTTGGCATATTAAACTCTCAATTCTTTTTCAAATAGGGGACATGCTCTATTGAGTTTTTTTATTAGTTCATTTTGCATATTTAGGTCTAGTGCCTGTTCCGGGTCAGACAGGGCAGATGATGGCGTAGGATGGACCTCTACCAACAGGCCGTCTGCACCTGCGGCAAGTGCAGCCAAAGAGGCATCAATCACATATTTTGAGTCCCCCATCGCATGGGAAGGATCTACAATGACTTTAAAAGGATGATTTTTCTTTAAGTAAATCACCGCTCCTAGATCCAGCGTATTTCTCAGCTTGTTTTCAAATGTTCTGATACCACGCTCACAGAGATAGATGTTATTCTCTCCTAAGTCAGAAAGATATTCAGTTGCTCCCAACCATTCTGAAATTGTTGAGCTAAATCCTCTTTTTAAGATAACTGGTTTTTTATAGAGCGAAAGCTCTTTCAGAAGTTCGTAGTTATACATATTCCGTGCTCCAACTTGGAAGCAGTCAACGATTGGAAGGAGATCCTCAATTTGCCTCGGATCAGTAACCTCTGTGACATAATTAAAATGATATTTTTTCTTAAGACTTTTGATTATAGAAATGGCTTCATTCCCTAAACCCTGAAAGCTCGATTTCTTTGTCCGCATTTTATAAATACCACCTCGAATCAGGCTTGGTTTATTTTCTGAATTGAGCACGGCCTCCATTTGCTGTTGGCCCTCAACTGCACAAGGTCCTGATATAAGGAAAAAATCGGATTTGGAAAAATTAAATGAGTTCATTTTGTCCTCTCTTTAATTTGGTCTATGAATTGAAAAACTTCCTTTGTAACCTCAAGGATATTTGAGCATGAAGCAGAATTAGAAATATCATAAAATAATTCTTTCGCCTCACTAAGGATAACTTCAACCTCCTCACTCGTTTCTCTTTGTGCTGTTGCAATTTGGTTTTCAGACCATGGAACTGCATCACAAGGAGTTCCCCTCATTTGGTGAACAATGTAAAAAAGCTCAGGATAGTTTTTAAGTAAATTTAGCGTCGTAAAATTGATTAACCCATCTTTTAGGTCTTTGTTCATGTCTTTACCGCTAATTTCTGAAAAATCTAAATTATCGTCGATCATTTGAAATGCTACTCCAATTTTTTCACCAAATTCATGACATTTAAGGATTATTTCCTCCGAAGAGTGAGAGACTCTTGCAACAGATGAACAGCACCAAGCCAGAAGAGCACCAGTTTTTTTTCTGGAGACCTCTTTTAGTTCTTCTTTATTAAGGGTTCCTTTCTTTTTAAGTTGATCTTGGAGGAATTCACCCTCAACAATATCCTCTAATGCTTCTGAGATTGTTTTTAATATCTCATATTCACCAGCGGCGACGAGTTCACCAATAACTTTTGCGAGTAGGAAATCACCTGCAAGGATTGCTTGGGAATTACTTGTTTTCTTATGGAGTGTTCTTTGGCCTCTTCTAAGATCAGCTTCATCCACCACATCGTCATGAATTAGCGTTGCAGTGTGAATTAATTCCGCCGATCTGGATATAAGAAGAAGTTTTTCCTGATCAACTTCAAAAACTTTTCCGAAAAGTTCAATAATTCTAGGTCTTATGAATTTTCCTGGAGTTGAAAGATGTGAGTTCACGATGTCTTGAACGACGTAGTCTGAGCTGCGTCCGGAAAGTGTTATTAGGTCTGAAGGTGTTGACTGCATCATAGATCTCCTTTTGTAGTTTAATATCTCTTAAACTAGGTAAGAGCTAGAGGAGCACAGTTTTGTCGAATGTTTTTCGATTAATTGTTGAGGCTTAGGCCTTAAGACATTTGACAAAAATTAAACAAACTAGGTGATCAGATAAATATTTACTAACATGAGGATTAAAGCGGGGAGCATTTCTATGACAGGGTCTTTTAGCTTAATTCTTACGAACAGTCCAAGAAGCATTAATGTCGCAAGACCAGTGGTTGAGACGTAATAAATCGGATTTGATCTCAATCCAATGAGAGTTCCAACCCCACCGAGTAATTCGAGGAATCCCGTGAGTACTCTGTAACGTTCTAAATTATATCGTTTGAACTCTTCTCTCATGTGCCCTGTTAAAATACAAAGGAGTCCATAAGTTATGAATGTTATCGCTGATGTTATGGCAAGGATGGTTTTTATCTGCACATGATCTTTTACCACTATCCTGTTGTAATGTCCTAATACAAAGTTTAACATTAACTATGTTGTCTTTTTCTAAGGGAGATCAAATGGCCTTAAGTCCAAACATTATCTTATTTATTAAAACTTTGATTTTTAGTTCTGTTGTTTTTGTTTGGGTTGTTCGTTACCAGAACATAATTGAAGAGTTTAAGCAGTTTTCATATCCAAGTTGGCTTCGTGATATCGTAGGAATCTTTAAAATAGCTTTTGTGATATTAATTATGAATTCCGAAAATGAATTGGTAAAAATTGGCTCTGTAGGAATTTCTGTCCTGATGATTGCTGCACTTATAACTCACTTACGTGTCAAAAATCCGGTGTTCAAGATGATGCCTTCATTCTCTTTATTAATTCTTAATGTCTTAATCTTTACACAATCTTAATCTTTTAGCATTGAAGCATTATTTATTAAAATGATGCTTCAATGTCCTCGGTCCTCGCGCTAATGTCCTCAGGGTACTTCCCTGGGGAGATTCATTGACTATTTATTGGTATAAGTTGAGCTCCAAGGACGTCTTGGATTATTTTAACGTATCCAGCGATTATGGTCTTTCTGATGAGCAAGCTCACTCATCTCAAATGCAGCATGGATTGAATGAACTTCCTCTTCAAAAGGGGAAATCATTTATTTCTGTTTTTTTTAAGCAATTTTTAAATCCACTTATTTACCTTCTACTTTTTGCCACGCTAATTGCTTTTTTTTTGGGAGATTTACAAGATGCTTTAGTTATCTTTTTTGTTATTTTGATTAATTCATTTATCGGCTCATTACATGAAATCAAGGCCGAGCATTCATTGAACTCAATTTTAAAGTACTCTAAGCTTAAGTCTAGAGTCCTTCGAAATGGTTCTCTGGTGGAGATTGAAGCCAAATTTGTGGTTCCAGGAGATATTTTTTATCTCTCCAGCGGGGATACTGTTCCAGCAGATGCCCGAATTATTGAGTGTTTTAACCTAAAGGCGAATGAAGCAAATCTTACAGGTGAATCACTTCCAATAGTCAAAATCTCAAGCCCTATTTTTGAGGAGAAATCAATTACTGATTGTAAAAACATGTTATTTGCAGGGACTAATGTTGTTGGAGGGAGAGGTGTGGCAATTGCAGTGTCAACTGGGCTTAATAATGAGATTGGTAAAATTGCAACAATAGCAACAGAAATAATAATACCTAAAACTCAACTTGAGCTTAAAATTAGTCTTTATAGTAAATGGATTTCGTACTTTGGAGTGGCATTTTTTTTGCTGGTTTTAGGCCTTGGATCACTGAAGGGGATTGAGTTTAGAGCAATTTTTATGGTCGCTATTGGGCAGGTGGTTTCGATTGTTCCTGAGGGATTGCCAGTGGCCCTTTCTATTGCTTTTGCAGTTGGTGTACAAAGAATGGCAAAACGCCGAGCTATTGTAAGGCGTTTAGATGCAGTCGAATCACTTGGATCTGTTACTGTTATTTGTACAGATAAAACCGGTACTCTTACAAAAAATGAAATGACTGTTGTTAAAGTCTATCTTTCGATTGAAGGAAAGTGGTTGACTGTCAATGGAGTAGGTTACAATCCAGCTGGATCAATTATTGGAGAGGATAATTCCCACGTGGATTCGGCTTCTTTTTCACATTTTCGCACTTTACTTGAGGCAGGTGTTCTTTGCAATGATTCAGAACTCAAGCCTCCATCTGATGAAAATCCTCATTGGAATGTTTTAGGGGATCCTACTGAAGGTGCACTTCATGTTTTAGCAGAAAAGGCCGGAGTTCAGAGAGATATTTTGAAATCTCGAAATCCTAGAACATCAGAGGTTCCCTTTAATTCAGAAGAAAAAATTATGGCGACTGAGCATTTTACAGATGGCAATGGAGTTATTTATTTAAAGGGTGCTCCTGAATCTATTTTTGCCTTGGCACGCAATAGTGCCACCACTTTTGCCCAGATCGAAAAAGCTTTAGATCAAATGACCAAAGAAGCTTTAAGAGTTCTTGCCATTGGTGTCGTTCATGGTGAAAGAATTTCACTGGAAGAAGGGATCGAAGCTTTGCGGGGCAAAGTTCAGTTTTTGGGACTGGTTGGCCAGTCTGATCCCCCTCGGGTGGAAGTTTTAAGATCAATTAAGGATTGTTTGGATGCTGGAATTCGTCCAGTAATGGTTACGGGTGACCATCTCGCGACTGCGAATTCGATAGCAAGAAAACTTGGAATACTTTTTGATAATAAAATATCAATAGAAGGATCAGAGTTGGAGAAATTAACTGATGACGAGCTTTTTAACATCATCGATAACACCTCCGTATTTGCCAGGGTCCACCCTATACAAAAATTAAGAATTGTGAAAGCTCTCCAGCGCAAGGGTCATGTTGTTGCCATGACTGGAGATGGAGTTAACGATACTCCTGCACTTGTTCAGGCAAATGTTGGAATCGCTATGGGGATTGCAGGGGCTGATGTTGCAAAAGAATCATCAGATCTGGTGATTACAGATGATAACTTCTCTACCATTATTGCAGCTGTCTCTGAAGGACGACTTGTTTATCAAAATATAAAGAAGCTAATTCTTTTTTTATTTGTAACTTCAATTGATGAAATTGTTCTTCTATTTTTAGCTCTCCTTTCTGGATTCCCCCCCCCTTTGTCCGCTATTCAAATTCTTTGGATTAATTTAGCTTCAGAGGGAGCATTAACCTTAAATCTTATTATGGAGCCAGCTGAAGGTGATGAGATGAAAAAAGCTCCCAGATTAATGAATGATCCAATTATAGACAGGGGCATGATTAAAAGAATTCCTTTTATGGTGATTCCGTCTGTCATTTCAACATTTGGATGGTTTCTTTATCGAAATCATCAAGGTGCTTCACAGAATCTTTTACAATCAGAAACCTTCACGGTCTTAGTTTTATGTCAGTGGTTTAATGTTTTAAATTGTCGCTCATCGATTCGATCTGTTTTCTCTCATAACATTTTGAGAAATCCTTGGCTTTTGTTTGGTCTTTTTGGGGCAATTATTCTTCATATTCTTGTAATATACTGGCGACCTCTTTCTGAATTGTTTCATACGGCCCCTATTTCATCTTTGCATCTGCTTGGCATCAGTTTCGTCGCGAGCCTAGTACTTTGGACTGAAGAAATTCGTAAGTATTTCAAAAGAAAACAAAATAGGGAAAAAGATAGTTGATTGTTTTGCTTTGTTTGTTTTTCTTTATAGAACTCAAAACCATTTAAGTTTAGAATCTTCACTATGCTTGAGCGACAAAACCTAATTGTTATTGTGGATAATCTTAAAAGATCAAGTCAGCTTTACTCCGTTGGTCTCGAAGCCTATGTCGGAGCAGTTGTTGTTGAATTTAATTCGATTGATGATGCCGTTGATTATCTCTCCACAAATAGTCCTGCCATTATTCTTACCCGTGGTACATTTGATCAAAGAGACGCTGGTGTAAAATTCTCTCAGATTATCGATCAGAGTAAGCTTAAAACAAATCTAATTATCATTGGACATACAAAGGTAAGTGTTCATGAAGCAACTATTTTTGAAGAGAATGTTGAGGTACGTGAAGTCATAAAAAAATGTGCTAATTTTTTAGGTGTTACTGCCAAAGCGATGGCAGAAAAAGATGTTGGCGATTATTATCCTATAAAGTTAAGTCTTTTGTGTCCAAATCTTGTTCTTGTTTGTCCTGTTTATAAAAAAAATAACGATTTGTTTGATAAGTTTCTGGATGTTGGAAATAAACTTCATCCTGAGATTATGACGATCCTAAAATCTAGTGGGGAGAAAGAGATTTATGTTGAAGCTGCCCATCGGTTGAAATTTGTTAATAGTATATCATTCTTCCTGGCCGAACTTATGGCCGATGATAGACTTAGTCTTGAAGATACAATTCTTTTTTCCAATAATTCTTATTCAATCGTTCGTGATGCTGCTCGTAGGATGATGATTTCTCCAGTGATTATTCAGGCAACTGAGGGAAATATCAGCACAATGCTTTCAATCACTCAAAGAATTCCGAAGCTTAATCAGATCCTAAAAATGACCACATCTAACGTGAATCTGATTTTCAAGCACTCGCTACTTACTTGTTTTGTTGGCAGTCATATTATCGATAAGATGGAATGGGGAAATAGTGAGCAGAAAGTCAAAATAGCCTTTGTTTCATTCTTTAGTAATCTTCTTTTAAGTGAGGATGAGTATGTTTTTATTCATTCTGATGAGGACCTAGAGCAACAAGGTTTATCTGATAAGGAAAGAGAAAACGTATGGAACCATTCTCTTAACTCCGCAAAAATTATGAGCAAGTATTACACTTCATTACCTATGGGTGTAGAAACGATTGTCAAACAGCACCATGGGAACCGATACGGAATGGGATTTGCTCATAACCCATCTACCATTTCTCCTCTTGCACTTGTTTATATTATTAGTGATGAGTGGGTGAGCCTAATTTTGAAATCAGAAAAAAGAAAACTTAATCTAACTCGTTCAGAAAGCCTAAGCATTATTAAATCGAAGTATAAGGGTCTTATGTACGCTGAGATTATCGATGCCCTTAATGATCTGACTATCTAATAACTAGGATTCCCAAGTGATCACAAAAATAACACCAATTGATTTTCAATGGCCAACACAAGAGCCGTTTCTCTTTTGCGTTCATCATTTTGATTATTATCCTGCAGGAAATAAAAACTTCGGACTTGATTCAAAATATTTTTCTGGCAGGGATATGGGGCAGGATTTTATTCCCAAAGATGGATTTCGAATTTATCACGGTGGAGAGATTCCCGGATTTCCAGTCCATCCCCATCGCGGATTTGAGACTATCACCATCGTAAGAAAAGGTTATGTCGATCACGCTGATTCTCTTGGCGCTGCTGGCAGATATGGAGAAGGGGATGTGCAATGGATGACGGCCGGCTCAGGGGTTCAGCATTCTGAAATGTTTCCCCTTCTCAATCAAGATAAAGAGAATACTTTAGAGCTCTTTCAGATTTGGCTGAATCTCCCACAAAAAAATAAGATGGCCCCACCAGATTTTCAAATGTTATGGGCGGATAAAATTCCAAAAATTACCAAAGATCCTAAAGTTGAAGTTTCACTTATCTGTGGAGAGTACCAAGGTCAAATTTATAATGAGTCTCCAAAAAATAGTTGGGCAAAAGATTCAGTGAATGAAGTGAATATTCTCCTCGTAAAAATGAAGTCGAGCGGGATATTTAATTTTCCCAAATCAAAGAGCAAAACGAATCGTACACTTTATGTCTTTGAGGGCCAGAGCATAAAAATAAATGAACAAACAATCTCAGGAAAGCAGGCCCTCTTTTTAGATTCAACAACTGATCTTGTGGTTTTGGCTAATTCCGACGATGTTGAGTTTCTCATTCTTGAGGCTAAACCGATTGGTGAGCCCATCGTTCAGCATGGCCCCTTTGTGATGAATACTCGTCAGGAGATTTATCAAACCATCCAGGATTACCAACGCACTGAGTTTGGCGGTTGGAAGTGGCCTCGACATGATATGATTCATGGCCCAAAGATTGAGAAATTTGCAATCTATCCAGATGGTCACATTGAGAAACCAAACTAAGATCTTTGATTGTTATAGTTTCTCCATCCAGCAGGATTCTTTCTTGTCCATCTGAATTCAATCTTAGGAATTATTTTAATTTCAAGCATCGGCACTTTAAATGCAGCAAATGGTGCTACAAGAAGTCGAATTCGCTTGAGATAATAGGCCGTTTCATCTGTGTCTTTATAGATGTAGGTTGTATGACTTTGCTCATACTGAGTCAGTGCTCTTTCAGTTGAATAGAGTTTTGCTTTCAATTGACGTGCAATGATCTTGGGCGCTCTTAATATACCTGCTTGTGCATGAATACAGAAAAAAAGAGTAATAAAGAGTAATGACTTCATAGTAATTCCTTCGTTTAGATTGTTACGTTTCGTGTTGCGAATAATGTTAATCCAGCGCTGCCTTCAACGTTAACAATACCAATCCCACCATTTGTAAACAGTTCTAATTCCGTTTCAATGACTCTTAATTCGAATTTTGACTCTTCACTTGTTTTTGCATGTTTTGCAAAAAAGGTCGCAATCTTGGCCGCCTTTTCAATACCACTGCGAAAGCTCATCCTTGGGATCTGCTTAATCACGTTATTTTCAATCATCCCATATGAAGAAACTTCTTCCATAAGATTTGGAAGAGCAAATGATTCCTGCGAAATGTCATCTCTTTTGAAAAAGATTGAACCAGTTGCAGAGGCCTTACTTTTTACAATGAGAAGATTCCCCTTAACTGTTGATCCAACTCCGACTTTGAGGCAATTTAATTTAAAGCCATTTTCAAAATTTAAGTTTCCCATTGCCTCAAGATCACTCGCAATGCCGGCAATAAATTTTGCATTCTCAGATAATTCTGTAGGAGCAAATGGAGATTGAATTAATGGGGCCTGATCTTTTTTAAGTCTCCACCATTCTAAACGCAGACGAATGGCATTCCCAACTTCAAAAAATAACACATCACCCTCGGCCGATACGTAAAGTTCTAGCTGGTACTTATAGGCATACCATGGGCCCATAACGGGAGTGGATTCAAGTTCACGAATCGTTTTTTGAAATTTTATCGCTTCACTGTAGAGACGCTGGAGAACTTTTTGTCTTTTTGGGCTTCTTTGAGAGCTAAGGGCCATATCTACAATAGGTGTAATTTCCCTTAAGATGGCCGCCTCATTCATTTCCCCATTCATTTGTATTTCTTCTGCCTCAGGAGCTGAATTTTCAACAAATGAGCTACTTCCATTAGAAGTACCCTTGCGAATCCAAACGAGTTCTAGGGCCGCCTCACCACCAGCGCCCATCACTCCAATTGTTCCTTCTGCGCTAAGAGCGAGCTCAGTTTTAATACTCTGCAAGCTCCACGTCTTTTTTGCATCGAGGGAGATCTCTTTAAAAAGATCTTGGTTTACGTTTAGTATTTTTAAATAAGCAGTCTCAAGGCCCGTCATCTCAGCTTCATTAGTCGAAGTAAGAAAATTATTCTCTTGATTTTCACTGCTCATCCAATGAGTGGGAACTTTCCCAGTACTGGCGTAAGAATTTAATGAAAGAAGGGCTAAAATAAAAAAGTATTTCATCTTTTTTTCCTAATTAAATTTTTTGAAAACGAAACTCAATATCACTTTCAATCTCGGCTTCAATCATTTCGTCTAAAATTTCAAACTCTGATTCAATTCCAAGACCAACACTAACCCTTGAAAGAGTCCAAGGCATATTTGGATTTGGTTCATACTGCTCAAGCGTAGTTGAGACTTGGTCAGAAATTTCTGCGAAAAATGTGCCCAGTTTTCTTTTGAAAGCTTTTTGAGGAATGTAGTTCACAGTTGATTTACCACCTTTATCAAGTCCAATGACTGGGATAGACTCCACTGTAGGTGAATCATGTTTGCATGCAATTAAGATGAAAAGTGTTGCAGTTGCTGGCCACTTACTCATTAGTTAACCCCTTGAAGTTATAGAGGTGTTATGCGTATCATGCAGTCGTTTGGCATGTCAAACACTTTTTTGGAGGATTATGTCGGAAAGTATCGTTTCATATAATTGTCTAGGTTCATTCTTTTATAAAGTGGCTACTCCAGATCAGTGTCCTAAACCGACAGTGCTATTCTTTAATAAAGAATTGGCCAGTGAACTTGATTTTGATTTTTCAGTATTCAATGACCATGAACTCGCTGAAATTTTTTGTGGCAATCAAAAATTAAATAATACTCCTCCCATTGCTCTGGCCTATGCTGGTCATCAGTTTGGTCACTTCGTTCCACAACTTGGTGATGGTCGCGCTCACTTAATTGGTGAGTTGAAGGGGAGAGATATTCAATTAAAAGGCTCTGGAAGAACGTTTTTTTCTAGACGAGGAGACGGAAAGTCCGCACTGGGACCAGTTGT
>CANHJD010000042.1 GCA_947461145.1 Bacteriovoracaceae bacterium | reverse complement strand
GATCTTGAACTCATCTTCGTTGAGTTGAATTTGTCGATTCGCTGCATTGGGTGCCAAGGTGAGTGTTCCATCTACACCAGATTGGTAAGTAATAAATGAGCCTAGAAAGATAGTAATGAGTCCGGCATGAATGACATAGAAACCATAGAGATGCTTCTTTGGCGGTAATCTTATAAGTGTGGCAAAAACAATTGAAAGAAACATGCAGAATTGGATCGCCATGAAGAAGTAGGATTTATAGATTAATCGATTGGCGTATTCCGTTCCGTGGTACGATTCCATAAAAGTGCCATAGCCGAGGCAGATAGCAAAAAGTGTGATGATAAATACGGCAAACTTCATGTTTCCAAAGAAAAGTTCAGTCTTGCGGTAGTAGGTAATTAATTTATCCATAAAGGGCCTACAATTTCTCATGGGTATTGGGAAAAGTCCATGAAATGAGCGGTCAGAAATGAATTAGACAAAGCCTCTTATTATCCAAAGAACGCCATAAATTACAGGTTGGTGCAGTAAATAAATTTTTAAGGAATGAGTTCCCAGTAAGCTTAATACCTTTGGAGATTTGATTGCTCCAATATGTCTATTTTTTGACAAGTAGGGCCCTAATAAGATCCCTATTAATACTGCCCAAAACCAAGGGTAAATAGGGATAAAATCCATTGATTGTCTCTGCATAATGGAAGAGACCCATTTAATATCATAACCAAGGCCATATTGGGCAATAAGTATGGCCATCATTATCGCGAAGGCCATTTTCCTCTTATTGACAAGTATTGCTCCAAGTACAGATCCCACAAGGATGCAGTGAAGTGTGCCAAAATAAACCCATTGGTTTGGAAAAGTTAGATAAGTGCTAAGGCTAATTATGAGAGCAGAAAGACCTAATTTAAGTGATCTTTGCCCGATTGATTTCCATCTAATGTGTGGAGTGTGAGCGAAGTTTAATGACATTCCCACACAAAAAAGAAAAGTGAAGGCGATAATACGGGGAAAGGCAAACCAAAAACCTGATGAAAAGTCCCAGTTTATAAATCCTAGCATTCGCATGTCGTAACAAGTATGAAAAATGATCATCCAAATAACGGCCACTCCTCTTAAAGCATCAAGAAATCCTGCTCTCATTTTAGAGACTCCAAAAGATAAAGTAATACGGGTCCATCATTTGTTAGGGTAAATTCTCCCTTTGCGATATTTGAGAGTCCCAAGCTCGACAGGGGAGATAATTGAGTCTTCTCGGCTATTTGATATTGGCACTGACCAGTTAGTGTGACGTGAACTGGCCTTAGTGAAGCCAAAGAAAAAAGACCTGAATGATTAAATAGCCATTGCCCTTGGCCAAGACAATTAATCGTATCTTCACTTTGAGCGTTGTAAAATATTGCTTTCGAAGAAGGGTTTAAGGTCAAAAACTGACAGATTTCACCAAAATTCATCATTTCATGGTCTCGTCTTCCGCCAAGAAAACCCCAAAGATGGAGAGTTACCGATGGGAGTTGATGAAATAATTTAAGCGCTAAAGCAAAATCGGAAAGATCTTTTTGAGGAGAAAATTCGAATTGATGATCACAATCGATCTTTTTGTGACTTGAGTCGCGGTCACCCACCCAAACATCAATGCGAGGGCAAAATGCGGACCCTCCATCGACGGCAAGAAGAGGATGAGATAAAAGTTTGTCTGGAACTTGAGGACCTAGTGGGCCTACTAATGTCCATTCTTTTGTTAATGAAAGATTATTTGGAAGTCTCATCTTGGATTTTGCTCTCTTTATTTATAAAGTATTCTAGCCTGTAAAAGTCTTATTTCCTAGGAGGACCTGTGGTCACAATTAAATCTGAGCGTGCAAAGGAGTTATTGTTAAACCCTAAGGCCTTTAATCTTTACCCTCTTTCTCAGATGAGAAGATATCCCGGCGATGAAATGAATCTTTGGGTGAGAATCGAACGTGACGGGCAAAACGTCAAAAATTTGTCATTTGGTGGACAACTTCAAGATTATGAGAAAGTTATCCTTGAGACAGTCTCAATTCTTATTAAGGGAAAAAAAATAATTTCACTTGATTCATTGAGTTTAAGGGAGTGCGAAGCCTTCTTAAGAGATAGAAATTCAGAAACATCCTTAGATAATATTGATGCTAATGAAGAGGCAAAATTAAAGAAGATTCTTCTCTGGATGCGGGCGATGCCGGATGAAAATGCCACTCAAGAGTACCATTTTTCCACTAATCTTGGGGCATTTCGAGACCTGAAACTTGTAGATAAGGTAAGAGAATTAAAAGCATTCTTGTCTTCTCATGAAGTTCGTAACCTCTACCAAGGGAATCTTTACCCAGAGCTTATTGATGTGGAAGACATGACCGTTTACATACAGGCTCCTTATACATCAGATGAGGAAAAAGCACTTTTTGAAGAGCTACATATTCTGGGCGTAGGAACCTTCAATGAAGAAAATTTAAACTTTATTCCCGAGGCCTAATCCTTGTAGGCCAAAAAAATATGTTTGATTTATCGTTTTTCTTGTCGCTACAATAGCTCATTAGATGAATTTCCGAATAAGTTGAGACAAAAAAAGAAATGGAAGATCAATTACCGCTAATTTTTAAAGAAGCTAAGAAAGAAGATGAAATCATCAATATTTCAAAGTTTGACATACAAGCCTTTACCGATGCTCAAGATTTTTCCTGGACATTAGACAATCTGAAAAAAGAAGTTAAGACTGGCTGGAAGCTATACGCCGTCATAGCAGAAGAAGAGATTGTCGCAGCCGTTCTTTTAAAAGCCGATGGTGATACTCTTTTCTCAAAGAACACTCCAATTAAAATGGCGTTTCAGGGTAATGGCTTTTCCCATATGATTAAGAATTTTTATGAAGATGAAGCTAAAAAATTTCATGTTCGAAAAGTGATAAATTATTGTCCTGTTGATAATTTTCGAATGATCGCTCTTAACGAGAGCCATGGTTATAAAAGAACTGGCAAATCATTTGGCATTAATCAGAACATAATAGAATGGGTAAAAGTACTTTAATTGCTAATACGCCAATAATAACCAAACGGGAAATTTTGTTTCCCAATTTAGACGGAGGAATTTTTATGGCTAAGAAGACAACAAAAAAAGCTGCTGCTCCTAAGAAAGCTACAGCTAAAAAAGCTGCTGCTCCTAAGAAAGCTACAGTTAAAAAAGCTGCTGCTCCAAAGAAAGCTACAGTTAAAAAAGCTGCTGCTCCAAAGAAAGCTACAGTTAAAAAAGCTGCTGCTCCAAAGAAAGTTGCTGCTCCTAAGAAAAAATCAGCTCGTAAACCTAATGCTGCTTTCATGAAGCCGCTTAACCCTTCAAAAGAGCTTGCTGAAATCGTTGGTGGAAACCCGATTCCTCGTACTGAAGTGATGAAAAAAGTATGGGCATACATCAAGAAGAATAATCTTCAAGATGCTAAAAACCGTCGTGCGATCAATGCTGATGACAAGCTAAAAGCTGTTTTCGGCGGTAAAAAACAAGTTACTATGTTCGAAATGACTAAACTTGTTTCTAACCACCTTAAGTAATCTTTAATCAGATTTCTAAAAGAAGTAGGCCACCTTAGGGTGGCCTTTTTATTTGGGGATTATTAAATAAATTTAGAGAGCATGGGCTTTTTGAAAGCGCTTGATTTTATCTTCCCCAAGCACCGAAGCCATTTCTTCATGGTTCATCAGATTTTGGCATTTAATTGTAGGGTTTCCGTTTGGAAATTGGGCCTTCCCTTCATAAAAGGCGAGGCATTGGTTTGCATAGTAGTTTAGATATTCTGGGAAATTCACTTTAAAGTGGTTTACTATCGCCCGTTTTTTATTCAGATCAAGTGATGAAAAGACTTCGTCTGGTAAAGGGTCAAGTGTCTTCATTTTTTCTATAACAGATTCTCGCCTTCTGGCGGACTTACTTAGCTCTGTCAGTTTATTCCATGCATAATTGAAGAGATCCCCTTTAGATGGGTTTTCTAAAAGGTAAACAGTGAAAAAAAAGTCTGTGGTTTGATCATTTGTTTTACCTTGGGCCGCAAGAATTTGGTAGGCCAATTCTCTATCAGAGGATTTCTCGGGGAAATAAAGCATTCTCTGGACCCATTTATTAAACGAGATGAGACAGTCTGGATGAAGGGTTTCATCAATTTTCTTCAATAGGTCGCCATTTACACCAAGTCGAATGTAGTCAATTTCAAATTTTCCCCAGACTGCTTTAAGTACAAAGTCTTTTCTACAATAAAATTCACTTAAAGCTCCCTTCAGGGGGGCTTCCAAGAAAGACCAGGTCGTTATAGGGGCTTCTTTCACATTAAGAGTTAATTCGGCCAATTTAAAAGATAGTTCTGAGTCCTGTTGATCAGACTCCCAAAAATTTTTGATCTCTGTCCAGCAAGATGCCTCAGTTTTAAGACAGCTTTTTATGAATCTCAGACCAATCTCCTGTCGATTGAGCTTAAAGACATCATCGGATCTTAGAGAGGGCCATTTAAAAAGAGATTCTACTTTCAAAAATTCTTGTTTGGTAATTTCCGATTTTAAGAGGATTTGTTTACTTATGCCCTCGGCCATTTTTGACGTCATAGTCTTCCAGGCATCTTTTCTCTCGGAGGGGCGAATATCTAAGGCATGCTTAAAGTACTCTTCGAAATTCTCTTCCTGCGCCAGGACTTCAAGGTCGGCCATCGAATAGGTTGCCATGGCAAATGAACTTGGGGCAAGGATAATAAGAATGAAAAGCAATTTCATCATAATCAATTGTAGACTCTATTGATTTAAGTCGTCAATTTTGGTTGCAGACTATTCTTTGCTGAAAGAAATTTTAGAGGTAAAACTAAGGCATTCTTTTAGTGGAGGGGTTTGTGAGTAACCTAGATAGAATTGTAGCTGATGTAGGTGTGCCGGTCGTAGTAAGGAAAGTTTCTAAAGACTGGAGTATTTCATACTATTTTGAATTTGAATCCCTCCTCTTTAATTCGGAAGGCCCCCATCATAAAATATGTGACTTAACAGAGTTTACAGACGTTCAAAAACTCGCCAAAGGCTTTCGTCGAGAGATTGTTATAGAAGGATTTCCGTTTCTCTGTGCTATCAGGCCGGAGGAGCGTGCGATTTATTTGGGGACTAGGAGGCTTTCTCGTGAACTTGCACTTTTGAAGCTTCATGACATTGCTCCTGTTCTTAATCATCCAGAAATTGAAAAATCATACTTTCTTCTTAAAGAGCATATCGAAAAAATCTCGACCCTATCATTTGCAGATTTCCCTTCAGAAATTGAATGGGTCAGTTTTCGTCAAAATCTACCTAGCTTTCTAAATAAGGAAAGCTGGAAGCAAGTTGATGATGAGTCAAAGATTATTCTCAAACAGTTGGTAAAGAAAGTAGGAGAATACCGTTCCAGTTTTTTTGAAAAAATTTCTGACTATGGTCTTACTTTGACTGCCCAGTATGATCTTATAAGAGTTCATTTATTAAAATTTTTGGCCCTTCTGCCATCCTTGGATCATGATGAGAGTGGTGCGGAGGTTAAGAGAAATCTCCTTGAGAGCCTTAGAAGAATTAAAAGTGACTCGATTCTTCTCGCTCAAATGAAAAGAAGACGATCAAGAGTTTTACCGATTTATTTGTCCGTGCTTTTTTCTTTCACGGCCTTTGTTTCCCAATTTTTGCCGGCGCAAATTCTTGCGGGAATCATTCGCTACTTGGTTCGTTCAATGGCAAGACGGTTTATCGCCGGTGAAAGTATCGCAACTTCAGATAAGACCCTATGGCAACTTCGTCGCACAAGACGAGAGGCAACTCTGGATCAGCTTGGAGAGCTTGTGGTCAGCTCAAAAGAGGCTGATGAGTATTTTGAAAAAGTGCTTCAACTTATTCATGGTATTAAGAATCATATTCCAAAAGGTGAGAAAAATGCGGCTGGAATTCTTAGTGCCCATGTTTCCATCAAGGTAAGTGCTTTAAGTCATGATTTCAAACCTCAGGCTTTTGAATCAACTTACGCCAAGGTTGCTCCACGCTTAAGACGTATTCTTCAGGAGGCACAAAGAGAAGAAGTCTTCATTAATATCGACGCTGAACACTACCATTACAGGGATATCGTTTTTAAGATTTATGGAAAAGTTTTGAGGGAAACCTCAGAGCTTAAAGATTTTTCGCAGACTGGAATTGTAGTCCAAGCATACTTAAGGGATGGTTCCGACCATTTAAGAGATGTGGCGAAGTTAGCCCAGTCCCGCAAGCTTAGAATGCCAATCCGCTTAGTAAAAGGTGCTTATTGGGATGCAGAGACTATCGAGGGTGAGGCCCATCAATTCATTGCGCCTCAATTTCTAAATAAAGAAGAGACTGATTTACACTTCAGGCAGTTGGCCTATTTGGCCCTTGAAAATAATGAATGGATTCAACTAGCTATTGGTTCTCATAATCTTCAAGACCATGCTTTCGTCGAAGCATTGAGAAAACTAAAGTTTCCAAATGCCCCAGTCATCGAGCATCAGTGCCTTCACATGACCTATGAAGCACTTTCTCATGGTCTTTCAGGAATGGGTTGGCCTACCAGAAATTACATGCCGATCGGTAATCTCTTAGTTGGGATGGCCTATCTTGTAAGGCGAATTATGGAAAACTCCTCCCAAGTAGGTATTCTTTCTATCATGCGCTCTCATCAAAAAGCTGCTGGACTTATTTCTCCAGTGGATATCCATCATAAGAAAAAAACAACTTCATCGCTTCATTTTGATTCATTTATCTCTCAGCTAAAAAGTGATTTTAGTCCTGTTCGGCCTGTTAGATTGTTTTTAGACGATGAGAGAGATGCCTTACAAAGTGAAATAAAAAATTATCGAAATTATTTCAATGAAAACCAAGAGAATTGGATTCAATCTCAAGAAAAAAAGGTTCGTTGTAGTTCTGAGCCAGATCTTATTTTGGGCACTTTTACTGAAAATTCTTCCGAAGATACTTTAAGGGCAATTGAGCAAGCAGAGTCTGGATTAAATAATTCCTGGTGGGGGAAGCAATCCTACTGTCTTAATCGAGTCTCAGTGATGCTAAAGGCTGCTGACCTCATGCTCTTGAGACGAAACAAATTGGCCGCACTTATTATTTATGAAGCTGGCAAAACCATGACGGAAGCTCTGGCCGATGTTGATGAAGCAATTGACTTTATAAACTATTACTCTCGTCAAGAAATACAATTGCAGATAGCTCCTCAAAAAATTTCTAATAGAGGTGTTTTTGGGGTAATCGCTCCATGGAATTTTCCTTTGGCCATTCCGTGTGGAATGTCTGTGGCACCACTTGTTGCTGGGAATGCAGTTATTCTCAAGCCAGCAGAACAAACTCCACTAATAGGTAAGGAATTATTTTCGCTTTTGATAGAGGCGGGAGTTCCAAAGGATGTTCTATTTTTAATTCAAGGTGATGGGGAAAACGTAGGTGTCCCTTTAGTTAAGCATCCCCGAGTCGCTGGAATTGTTTTTACTGGTTCTAAAGCGGTTGGCAAATGGATTTATCAGGAAGCTGCAAATAAAACACTAAATCACTATCATCATCAGTTTCCTATTCAGAAAAAAATTATTACTGAAATGGGTGGAAAAAATGCCATCATCGTTACCAATAATTGTGAATTAGATGAGACAATCTCTGGCATTCTTTACTCAGCTTTTGGCCATGCCGGCCAAAAATGTTCAGCCGCTTCAAGAATTATTGTCCATCGAGAAGTTAAAGAGGCCCTTGTTGCCCGGCTAAAAGAAGCTGTTCAGGATCTTAAGGTAGGCTCCTCTCTTGACCCCTCAACCTCAATTAATCCTCTTGTGTCTGAAATCGACCAAATGAGGGTTAGAAAGATTATTGAAGAGGCCAAAGATGAAGCGATCAGATCACAAGGTAAGATTATTATCGATCGTTCATTTGAAAAGTTATCAGGCTTTTGCGTAGGCCCTGCTGTGATAGAAATACCAATTCATCAGGCACGAAAAAAAGAGTCTTGGGCCCAAAGAGAAGTTTTTGGACCACTACTCCATATTATTGAATATGAATCTTTGATGGAAGCAGTTGAACTCTTTAACAGTACAGAATATGCCCTTACAGGTGGTATTTTTTCTCAATCTCAAGATGATGTAGATTTTTTATTAAGATTTTTGAAGTCTGGGAATCTTTATGTAAATCGTCCAAACACTGGTGCGAGAGTTGCCATTGAGCCTTTTGGGGGATTTAAACTTTCTGGAACTGGTCCAAAGGCCGGGGGGAGTGATTATCTTGCGCATTTTCACATTCCTTTAAACCATCTTGTTTCTGCCCATCTGGAACCAAAGTGGGCGTCTTCCTCAGGCTATAAGCTTTTAGCGCCTCGTCCTTCACTTATTAGTGTTCCTGGACGAATTAGTCGATTTACGAGCTTTGCTGATGAATTCATGAATCAGTATGAGATTTTTATGGGTCAAATTAATGAAAGGGATAAGGCCGATCTTCAACAATTTATTAATTGGGTGAAAGAGAACTTGGTGAGTTACCTTACTATAAGGCATCCCAATCATGTCATACCTGGACAGTTAAGTTATAATGATAAATCACTCGTTAAAGATGCGGGACTTTTTATCGCTGTGGCTAAATATCCTAGTCATAAGGCCATCTCTTATTTGATGTCTGCACTTGCACTTGGTTCTGGAGTTTCCGTGGCCTGTACTACACAGGAGTCATATTCAGTTTGGAAAAGTATCCTTGATCTTGCCTGGAAAGCTGGTTTTTCCAAAACCAATCTAGACTTGGCCTTAATAAGTGGCGAGGATTTAAATGAAGTCCTTTCATCCCCGGCCTATAGTTACGTTTTTACCGGAGGTCAGGGATTGTATCAGAATCTTCTTCCTTCTATATGTTTAAAAGATCAAATGCGCTCACTTCTTTCTGATATTGATGGATTATTACTTCAAAGCCCTGCAGCTGTTTTGGATCAATTTATTTGGGTACGGTCAGTTGCCGTTAATACCATGAGGCACGGAGCACCGTTGGAGCTTTTAACATGAAAACTCTCATATTGGGTGCCGGCAAAATGGTTGAAGCGATTTTGATAGGACTAAAAGAGGAAACAGATCTATCAAATTACATTCTTTATAGCCCAAGTGGAGAGAGTGCTAAAAAATTGGCGCAGTCTATAGGTTGCAGATATGTTCTAAGCTTAGATGAGGTAGCAGGAGTAGATTTCGTTTGGCTTGGCTGCAAACCGCAACAGTTGAAAGCACTTGCTAGTTCAATAAATGGCAAATTCAAGCATGCTACCTTTGTGAGCCTTCTCGCGGCAGTGCCGGAAATAGATCAGCTAAAAATTTTGGCGGTAAATAAACTTGTTCGAGTCATGCCAAATCTTCCCGTAAAGTTCAAAAGAGGGGTCACTCTTTTAAGTTCTTCTTCGGCAAAGGAAGATTTAAAAAAAGTGAAATCTCTTTTTTCGCTTTTGGGTCTTGCCCAAGAAGTAATGGAAAGTGAGCTGGATGAGCTCACTTTACTCACCGGCTCCGGTCCTGCACTCTTTTATGAATTTACAAAATGTCTTTTGCATTCTTTCTCTTCTTTGACCCCTGCTGAAAGGGAGATTCTAAGCAGAATGGTTCTTCAGGGTGCTGGAGAGGCAGTCGCGAGAGATAATCATGATTTAGATGGAATGATTAATGCTGTAACATCCAAGGGCGGCGTAACATTGGCGGTTCTTGAAAATTGGCGTAAAAATGGGCTGGATAAACTGATCTCAGATGGTGTCCGAAGTGGTGTAAAAAGATCTGAAGAGATTAGGGATTCTCTTCTTCATAACTAAAATCAACTTTTTCTCTTTCAAGTTGTTTATAAAGATCCCCAGAACAAAATGTTTCTTTGGCAAAGTTCAAGCAAGACTTTAAATCCTTTTGTTTCTCTCTTTTTTCTAAACTTTTGCGCAATTCTTTATCGAGCACGACCAGATGTTCTCTGAGGAGATCGTCTATAAAATCACAAGTGCAACTTTTTTCACAGGACTCAATCATTTTCTTTATCTCTTTTGGATCATCAAGAGAAGCCTCAATGTCATCTTGGATAATTTCCATTCTCGGATTAATTGTTCTTAGTAATAGTGCTGCTTCATCAATGTCTGGAACACATTGAATTGGTGCCATCTCCTGATCAAATATTTTAGTTAGTAACTGAGTCGCCAGAATGACTTCACCTTGGGAAAAGTCCTTTGATGTGTTTGGATTAAGTGGTGCCTTAATATTTGAGCAGGAGGCCAAGAAGATCAATGCGATCATTATTTTGCGCATACAGTTTCATTTCCCTCATTCATCTGGGACACTATTTCGTGAAGAGTACAAACTCTGCGATTCTCTTGCAACAAAAGATCCATAATCACTGGTGCGGCAAGAGTGGTTCTCCGGTGGATATCGTGAAACAAAATGATTCCAGAGTCTCTTTGAGTTTTTTTCATCAACTGAATCGTTCTTTCAACAATCTTTTCTGGTTCTTGTGCCATCCAGTCGAGTGTGTCAATATTCCAAAAAACGTGGATCAGGTTTTCCCCTGCAACTTTTTCTCTAATTGTCGGATTCGACACACCGGCCCCATAAGGTAGCCTAAAGAAATGAATATCTGCATTAACGATTGACTTTAATTCTGCAGAAGCAACGCCAATTTCAAAATCTAATTCACTTGATGAAACTTTTGTTAATTGTGGATGAGTATAAGAATGTGACGCAATTTCCATTCCGCTATCATGGATCTCTTTTGCCATTTCAGGGTCTTTTTTTACTTGTTGAGTAAGCTGAAAAAAAGTGGCTTTGAGATTGCGTTTTTTTAATTCGTTGACAATTATTTCACTGGTCTGTCTTTTTGGTCCATCATCAAAAGTTAGTGACCATACCTTAGATGGGAATTCATTCCCCGTGATGTTTCCTGCAGATGCCGAACTTGGATAAAATTTTTTGTCATCTGCTGATCTCGATCCCTCGAGCATAAAAGAAAGGTGTTCTATATTCTTATCCAGTACTTGGTAAAGGGAGGATTCTTCAACTGATTTGATATATTTACTAATTTCTCTTCGTGATTTCATTTTGAAGTTTAATTTCTTATTTCCATTTGCTTCGAAAAGTCGATTTGAAATATTTTCCATGAAAAGTGCATGAAGTGATGAATGCTCTGAAAATTCTTTAACCTTGATGTTGAGGAGTGTGCCTGATTTTTGATTACTATTTTTATGGGTTTTACTTACTTGATCATGCAATTCTAAAAGATGATTCTCTATCTCTTCAACTTGTGTCCTGATTGTTTGCAATTTTAAATACTCAGACTGAGAATAGATTTCTTCAATTTTAGAATCGGTAATTTTCTTATCGAATTGATCAAGTTCTCTTTGAGCTATCAAATAGTAGATGAAAAGGTGGTGTAATTTTTCCTCTATGACCTGCGGGGAAAACTCCTGCTCAACTTCAATAGATGAAATATTTCTTATATTTCCAGATGTTGACGTTTTAAAAAGTCCACATGAGGCCATAAAGACAAAAATGATTAGAGAAAAAACATGGGGTCTTTTCATACAGTACTAATCGGAAAAGAATTCTGATACTTGAGCACTATTATCTGGAAGCATCTTCCTATCAATTAGAACTATTGAATTTCCATAAACAAGCTGAAATAATAAAAGGGGAGGCTTCTATGGAAGATATTCGCTCCGTACTTTCTCAATTTCATACAAAAAAGAAAAAAACTGATATTCAGAAATCAGGGGAAGGACCACAGGCCGAGCCTTCAACGTCTGCCATTCCAGATCTTTTTTTTGATGAAGTTATCCTTAAATTTAAAATCTCAAGGCAAGAGATTGCCATTCTCATGTGTCTTTACAGACAGATTTGGTCAAGGCCCAATCTTTATCGCTCTCATGGCATAGGGCCTCTAAACTCTTACCAGCAATTGGCAACGGCCCTTCATTTGTCCATTGATGAGCTTACCCATGGTCTTCGCTCTTTAGAAAATTTAGGTCTCATCGAGACTGTTCGCTCTGGACAGTATTTTGTTCGTAAATATTTTACGGAAGAGTTTGATAATAAGTTCGGACAAGATTACGATCAGTTCCTCTAGACCTAATAGGGGAGTTTCTCTGCTTAGTCAGCGTTTATATTCGTTAGCAAGATATCATTCAGATCATGAATCTGTATGGGATATTGGTTGCGACCATGGGCTCCTGGGTCTTTCTTTTTGTCATACAAATCATGTTAAAGTCATTCATCTCGTAGATCCTTCTATTAAGGTAATCAAGGTATTAGAAGCAAAGGTTAAAGATTCGTATATTACGATTCCTGTTAAAATATGTATACAGCATGAGTTTGGACAAAGAATAAAGTTAGATAATGAAAAAAAAATTATCTTTATAGCTGGTATGGGGGGGAAGGAAATCGAACTGATTGCTAGGCATCTTATCCCGCAAATGCATGAAGGTGACTCTTTGGTAGTTTCCCCACATCGTAATTTTTTGGCGCTAAGATCCTTTCTTGGAAGTACGGAGCTTGGGCTATTTGATGAGCTGGTAATTAAGGAGGATGAGCTTTTTTACCAAGTGATCTGCCTCATAAAGTCCTCACATTTGCCAAAAATAACCCGTTTTGGGGATAAGATATGGAAAGGTATTGATGGTGAGGAATATCGCCAACATATACTTAGAACCTTTTCAATTCACCAAGATCAAGCCTCAAGAGAGCTTGTCTCCCATTTGGAACAACTATCTACTTGATTTAAGATATTAATTTATTTTTTATGTTATAATAAACATATGTCAGACAAGCTTATGTTTTATTATCTTGGAGACGATGAAGCTTATTTTCGCAACCTACGTGCGGAATACCAACGATCTGGTAAAGCTGGGATATTTTTCACTCGATTTAATGAGTCTTCCGAAAATAGAATCCAATCACTTTTTATAAAAATTTTTAAGGACCAACCGGCCTGCGTCTTTATAGATTTTTCAAAAAACACACAAGATTACCTTCACCTAGCTCGACTTTTGGCAAGAACTCCCCTTGAAAACAAGCCCATCATGGTTGGTTTACTAGATATTCTCTCACCTCCAGAACTTTTGAAAGAAGCTTTTGCTACGGGAACTCACCTTAATTTCATAAAAGGTGCTGAAACTTATGACTTAGTTTTTGAGAGCTTAAAGCTTCTAAGTCCTGAAAGTGGTTCCGAACATGGTTTTGCAAGTACGGCGCTTAAGGAGGATTGGGAGGGGGGAATTCCTTGCAAGGTTGGATATGTAGAGAAATCAGGGATTCATATCGAAACTGATGTGCCATTGGTCAAAGGAGATAGAATTTTATTGAATCACTTTTGGTGGAACAAAAATATTGTTTCTTCAAGGCATGGGTTTGTCAAAGAAGTCTCGTCCAGTAATATGTTTTATCACTACAAGCAAAATGCAGATATTGATTTTCTTTTTGTTGATGACTTTATTCCCCCAGAGGGTATGACAGCTGAAGAAGTTAGTTTTAAGAAAGCTGAGAGAGAAGAAGAAATCGCGACAGAAAAAGAAAAATTAGCGAAGTGGATTCACGAAAATGAGAAAGTTTCAATAGAGAAAAGAGCAAAGCTTTTGGTTGTGGACTATGAATTTAATATTTATCAAGATCAAGTTCGCACAGATAAATTCCCATATACCATTCGTTGTATTCCTTTTTTCAATGATATTGATCTCGAGCTAGATCGGCTACGTCCTCAAATCATCGCTTTTAGAATGGACACCGGTGAAACGGCAAAAAATAATTTGGAAGTGTTAAGAAAATTATCAACAACGTTACTTGGTTCAACATTCAGTGGATTAAATGCTTACATTATCGTTTTTAACACCGAATTAAAATCTATTGAACTCCAAGGCGCTCTCCAGTATCCAAAGTCACTTGCCCATCAAGAAGACATTTCATCAGAGGTTTTGATTAAACTCGCAAGCATGCTACAAAAAAAGATTAGCTCTGATGAGTCAAGTGCTACTTCCGGTAGCTCAGAGATCGTTTTTTTGTCAAAAACTAATTCAGCATCAGTTGCTGAAATTATGAAATCCTTTACTGTAATAAAGCTTTCTGAAACAGATCTCATCGTTCAGAGCGAATGGCCTATCCCTGTCGGTACAAATGTACACTTCACTTCTCCTGTAAACATGTACGCATCCATGGTTCAAAATCCCAAGCCAACTGGGAAAATTCCAGAATTCATAGGTCTTATTCATGGAATAACTGAGGAGGGAAAAAAAGAATTGAGAAGATACGTAAATGCCGTATTTTTTAGGGATCATGACGCCCAACAAGCTGCTGAACTAGAAGAATTTAAAAAGATTAACCAAGCCAAATTACTGGAAAGAATGGCAGCGGAAGAAGCCAAAAAAGCTGAGGAGGCCAAGAAAGCTGAAGAAGCTCAAAGGGCTGCGGAAGAGAAGCTAGCAAAAAAAGCTGAGGAAGCTGCTGCAAGGGCAGCCCAAGAAGCTCAACAAGCAACAAGTACTGAAGTTATCGAAGAAAAGATCGAAGAAAAAAATGAAGAAACTAAAACCTAGAAAGTGATTTTATGAAATTATTAAAAATTATGTGTTTTCTTTTTTTTCTTCACTACATAAGACGAATGTTCCAATTCTATAAAGCAGTCAAAACGCATCAGCCTCAAAAAAAAGCAGATCACTCTATTGATGCAGAATTTAAGATTGTTCCCTAAAGTGACTTAATCTTTTTCTTTAAAGCTAAATAGGACATTTTAGCTCGACTTGAAAAGGAATATTTAACTAATTCAGCCCAGATTTGATTTACATTCGAATTTTCACTCTTTAGTTTTTTCTCCGTTTCAGCAAGAGAAAATAAGTTTATGTCCAAACCCCGCTTTTTCATTCTTTCCAGAAAAATTTTCCAAAGATATTCTGATTTCGACAACTTTCTCCTATCACTACGAAGGAAGAGTCCATAGAAAATGATGAAAATAATTACAGTAAATGGAATCGCCCGCATGATCCATTCTCGTTTTATATTAAATTTTTTAAGTAATGCGTCTTGCCCGTAATAGTCCAATTCATCAAGTAACATGTTAAATTTAAAATCCCACTGAATTATCCATTGTTGTAAATTTCTTATAAATTCAATCTGCTTTGAACTGAAAGCTTTTGCCATCAATGAACCGGAAGAAGAGCTCTTCATAAACGCCTCTCCTCCAAGACTCATTCGATCTGGCGCGATCCATGTAGTGGCATCAATTCTTTGCCAGTGTCCTTCATAATAGGCCTCTACCCATACATGGGCATCGTTCTGCGAAACCTGATAAAATCCTGCAAACTTATTAAAGGTCCCACCAAGAAATCCAGAAACTAAGCGTGAGGGGATTTTTTTTGTTCTAAGGATTAGAGCAAGTGCGGAGGCATAGTGGGAGCAAAATCCAATTTTTTTATCCTGCATGAAACTTCGAAAACTCTCAACTTTTCCTGGAGAGAGAGAAAAAGAGAATTCTTCAGATCGAAAGTAATTCTGAATCTCTTTGAGTAGGTCTGGGAGTTGTTCAGATTTGAATTTTTGATTTATCCATTCTTTATCATCTGGTCGTAAACTAGTTCGGATAAATTTTCTATCTAGCTTTGAATTATTTTGGTGTGAGTCCAATTCGCTATAGACGATGTAGCGGGATTGAGATTGCCAGTGAACTTGTGAAAGAGTGTGGGTAGCACCTAATTCAATCTCCCCAGTTGCGTTAGAGATAACAGCTGGTGAATCAAGTCCAAAGAAAAAATCAAATCTTGAAAAAGTTTTTATTCTCTGTTGGAAGTAGTGAGTTTTCTCAACTTGAGTCGTTTTGAAGTCAGGCTGTGGCCTGTTGTCAGGCATCACGTTCCAATTCCATCCATCAGTGAATGTAATAATATTTCCTCTCCAGTATAATTGTTCCTGAGGAAGTTGCTTCGGAACAACGGCCCTGAAAACAACTTGATCATTAGAAGATAAACTTTCAATAGCGGAGATATTTACATCAGGGGTGTAGCCAATGTTTCCTTCTTTAGGGATTGAACTTTCAATCTGAAAGGGATTCATTAATCTTGGCGCAAAGAAAAAGAAAAGAGCCGAAATGGGGAGGATCCAGAGCAAATTTTTAAACAAGCTTATTGGGCCTGAGGGGAGTCTTAAAAAACGGTAAAAATCTTGGATAAGGATAAAGAAGCTTAAACCAAAGAAAAAAACATACATAATGTTTTTCTGGAAAAGGGAGCCAGCAGATATAAGTAAAAGCAAACCAAAAAAAATCATATAGCTATCGCGATCGTTCTCCTTTTCTAACATTTTAATCACTAAAATAGATGTTAAAAAATTAAGACCAACCTCGGGGTCAATTATCTTTCCATAGGTTAACCAATAAATAAAAAAGAGAATCAAAGTGATCAGGTTTCTAATCAATGGACCTGGAATCTTGCCAAGGAGAATAAGAACTCCTCCTAGAACCACAAAACCGATTGTTGCGGGGGTGAGAGTTTCAATTAGAAGAAATCCAAAAGTCATTATGATAAGAACTTGCTTCAGTTCACTGCTAATATGAATGTTTTTTAGCATAAGGCAAGAATCCTTAAGCAGTGGTCTACATGGGACTTTGTATAATTTGCGGAGGCATGATAACCATGGCTTTTAAAGGAAAAAGGGATTTCCCTTTTTTGACATTCGACAATTTGAGACGCTACCTTTGATAAATAATTTTCCTTATCTCTGTCGGGAATGATCAGTTCGATATCTAAAATTGGTGCTTTTTTTTCTTCGCCTTGTTTGACGAGTAATTCATTTGTTCTTGCGTAATGCTTCCAGCTAATCTTTCGTGCCTCTTCGAAGTCATATTTTTTAAGACCTCTGAAATCTTCACTGCCTTCTTTGTCTTGGGCGACTTCCCCTTCTAAATCCTGACCATGAAGTTCCAGATAAATGGAAGGAAGTAGGGGAGGAAATACTATGGTTTGAAAACTAAGAGGGTAGTAGATCCATGTTTGATAAAGGCCAAAAGGGTTAGATGTTTTTACTTCTAAAAATCGCCACTGATATACTCCCCTTTTGTCTAAAAGAATTTCTCCGTCTGTCTTGCTGACGTTATCAAGATGAGTTTTTAGATGAAAATCACCTTGATCACATTCCAGTTTAATCTGCCAATTCAAGGGAACTGCTGGGGTCTTATCCCAAAATACAGTGACTTTGAGTCCGGCTCCTGCATGTCCTTCTTGGATTGTTACATGTGAAAGCTTAAGTTTATAAAGATGCACGTGAGTTTGAATAAGCCAGATAAGATTAAGGCCCAAAAGTAAAAGTGTAAAAATGAGAAGCAAGTTATTACTATAGCCTATGGCCAATAAAAACATAAGAAAGATAAGACCATTTAAATAGCCACCCATTTTGGTGGGCATGATATAGACTCTGGTTTTTTTTCTAAACTGTTTTCTGATCCAATTTTTCATTTTTTGATAAAGGGAACTTGCTTTAAAAGTTCAAGGGAACGGCCTTGCTCTTGAGATACTGTCAAAGAATGATGAGAATACATCCGATGACCAGAGACAAAGGGAAAAGCTGCCTGTACATCATCTGGGACAACATAGTCTCTGCCTTTTAACCAGGCCTGCCCACGAGAGGCATCTAGAAGATCAAGTCCGGCCCTTGGTGAAAGTCCGACCACGCCTTCGGCCGATCGGGTCTGATGAAGCAAATCTGTTACGTAGCTTAAAAGCATCGAGCTCGTTTCAACTTTTTTTATGGTAGATTCCCATTCTCGAAGATCATTTTTAGTTATAACAGGAGTTAACTTTTCCAGCATCTCAAGCCTTGATCCAGTTGCCAAAAGATTCATTTCTTCACTTTTAGTGAGATGGCCCATCGAAATCTTGAAAAGAAATCTATCAAGCTGAGATTCAGGCAACGGAAATGTTCCAAACTGGCCCCGAGGATTCTGGGTTGCAAATAAGCAGAAATGATTTGGGAGCTTGTATGATTGGCCATCAACGCTTACAAATTTTTCTTCCATGGCTTGCAATAAAGCACTTTGAGTCTTTGGAGTCCCTCTATTAAGTTCGTCTGCTAAAATTAGCTCACCAAAAATTGGGCCTTGTTTGAAATGAAATGATTCTGTTTCTTTTTGGAAAACTGAAACACCCAAAACATCAGAGGGTAAAAGATCGCTTGTAAATTGAATGCGCCTAAAATCAAGGCCTGTAATCTTAGCAAGAAATTTCACAAGTGTGGTTTTACCCATACCTGGAACATCCTCAATCAATATATTTCGATTTAGGGCCAAAGCAAGGACAGAAAGCTCTAATTGCTGTTGATTTCCAGGCAGAAAATTGAGTCCTTCTATGAGTAACTCTTGAAGCTTTTTATTCATAAAAGAATGGTAACATGCCAAAAAATTTTGTCATTTGATAAAGTTTCGATGAGTTATAAGAACCAATAATTCGTGTTTGATATTTTCAACCTCTTGAATTCATAATAACTGAAAAAATCTGTTATTAATCATTCTTTTCAACCTTAAGATCGTCAGAAGCAAAAACTTGAAGCCCAACTAGGAGGCCTACTTGAACGTTCGTAATTGTGAAAATTTCCATGATGCTTTAATTGCCCAGTACAGAGACTTAATCCACGAAGCCATCATTGAGAGCGAAACCGAACATAAAACAAGAATGGATCTAGGTAAGCTGAACTCAAAACTTAGACTGATCTTTAAGGCAGCTAAGTATGATGGTCTGGATGAAGCTACAATTAGCGAGCTGATTGATCAGGCAATGCCGTCAACACCTCTGGCTGCTTAATCCTAAAGACTCTCACTTTGTTTTGATCCAAGAGTTTTATTTGTGTAGAATTACACGAATTAAATTCTTGGATCGGAGGAAAGTATCATGGACTTAGAGCAAGCCTTAAATCTCATCAAAATCGCAGTCAAATTCACAGGAACTATTGATCAGAAGCACATTGATTTAACTGTTATTCCGGCCGAGAAAAGAGCAATCTACGAGAAGGCATTGGCAGTTTGCCAGATTTCGATCAAAGACGGGAAAATGAGCCGTGATGAGTTCATTAAAAGAGTTCACTTGGATTCATAGATTCTAACAACTTGCCTTAACGCAATGCACGATAATGTTTCTTATCGTGCATGATTTTT
>CANHJD010000041.1 GCA_947461145.1 Bacteriovoracaceae bacterium | reverse complement strand
TAGAGAAATAGTTAAAATGTATTTCATAAAAATGTAACCAAGAGCAAAGATTCCTCATGGATTTAAAGGGTCTCTTTCTGTATGAAAAGTTTAAATTAATAGTACAAAGCTTTTCTCGCTAAAATAAGTGTATCTGCGTCTAATGCAACTGAAGAAAACCGACAAAAAAACTCAGGAAGAAAATTTGTTAATTATATTCAGAAAAAATTTATTCATCATTCCAACTTATTTAGCCGAGAAAAACTTGATATTGGTACGAGATTCTTTCTGGACAATATTCCGAAAGGACTTAAAGGAACTATTCTCGACTTGGGTTGCGCCAATGAAATTATTGGAATCAAAGCCAAGATGCTTAATCCTGAAGCAAAAATTATTTTCAGTGATGAATCATTCATGGCCATAGAAAGTGCGCGCCTAAACTATAAGCAATACTTTGAAGATGAGGCTTCCTTTCTCTGGACCAATTGCTATGAAGCTCAACCAAAAAACACCCTTGATTATGTCCTCTGCAATCCTCCATTTCATCAGCAAAACACGATTGGCGACTTTATTGCTTGGCAGATGTTTAAGGACTCTCATGAATCTTTAAAAGTAGGCGGAAAAATCCGTATCATCGGAAATTCCCATCTTGGCTATCAAATGAAGCTAAAAAAGATATTTGGGAATAGTTTAATTATTGCCACAAATCAAAAATTTATTATTTGTGAATCTATAAAACTGTAAAACAATAAAAAGCCATCATGGCATCTCGTTTGCTCTAAAGAATTGCTTTCTTAATTTTTTTTCAACATTGTGAGTTGCAAAGATGATAGAAACCAATAATGAAGAGAATCCTCGTTGGCCATATGGAGAAATGGACAATGCAATACGAGACAGTGGAGAACGAATGCGTCTTTTGCTTGAAAACCTAAGCATTGGGGTTGTTGTTCATGAACTAAATACGTCTATTTTATTTTGCAACCAAGCAGCATCAGACTTTCTTGGACTAACTCCTGATCAACTTTTGGGGAAGAATGCTACTGATCCACGATGGAATTTTATAAATGAAGATGGCTCGGTAATGGCCTTAGAGGATTATCCGGTAAATCGATTGTTAGCCTCTAATGATCCCATAAAAGGCCAGATTGTGGGAGTTGTGAGACCGGATCTGTCAGAACCTGTGTGGGGACTATGCAATGCTTATCGCGAAGTCGATCATTTAGGTCATACAACACAACTGATTGTAAACTTCACAGATATTACTAAAGAGAAAAAGCTAAAAGAAAAATTAAGTGAATTAAATATCCTTTTTCAAGCGGCTCTTGATCAAAGTCAGGCCGGTATTGCAATTGCAGAAGTCGCAACGGGCCGATTAAGCTACCTCAACCAAGCAGGATTTATGCTCCTTGGTGGGCAGGACTTTGAAAAAGTAAAAGATATAGACGTTGAATCCTTTATGTCCATTTTTAAACTCTATAATCTTGATGGAAGTCGGGTGAATATTAAAGAGACTCCACTCCATTTGGCACTTTTTCAAGGTGTAAAAACAAGCAAAGAATTAATTTTTAAAAATCAAATCGATGAAGAGCGAATTATTTGGACAAATGCGGCACCAATCCTTAAAGAAGATGGAAAAATTATGGCCGCTATCGCTATTTTTTTAGACACGAGTGAGAGATATAAACTAGAGAAAGAATTAAGAGCAGCAAGAGAAGTTGCCGAGAATGCAACATTGATGAAATCGCGTTTTCTAGATGTGGCCGCCCATGAATTAAGAACACCTGTTACGGCCTTCTCACTTCTCATTCAGATGACTCAGCGAGAGTTAAGTAAAGGGATAAATGTTCAAGAAAAAACTCTCATTCGTCTTAGGTCTCAAGTCGATCGCATAACTCGCCTCGTGGTTGACCTGCTCGATGTTTCCCGCCTAGAGCGAGGGACTTTAAATCTAAAAAAAGTGGAAACGAGTATTGTGAATCTGATTAGTGATTGTGTTAGCGAATTTAATCTTAAAGAACCTGAAAGAAAAATTTTGTTAAAGGCACAAAGTTCTCCCATGATTGTTAATATAGACCCTATCAGGATCTTTCAAGTAACTTCTAATCTCATTGATAATGCAATTAAATATACCCCTCAGAACACACCGATTGAGCTGAGTGTAGAGAAAATAAATAACACAATCAGAATTGAAGTAAAAGATTACGGACAAGGCATATCGCAGCTTGAACAAGCAGCTCTCTTTAGCCCATTTAGTAGAGGCTCATCCGAGCTGACAGAAAAATCCGGAGGACTTGGACTTGGTCTTTTTATCAGTCGGATGATTATTGAGCTCCATGGCGGACATATTGGAGTCCAAAGCACTATTGGCATGGGGAGCACTTTTTATTTTGAGCTTCCAATTGAGGTTATATGAATGACGCTCCATTTATTAAGAAAAAAATATTAATCATAGAAGATGAGAAGGATATTTTATTTACCTTAAAAGATTTTTTAGAATCGGAAAACTATCTCGTTCTCACAGCTGAAAATGGATTCGAAGCAATGAAGTTACTACAAACATCAGGCATGCCGGACCTTATCTTGCTAGACATGAAAATGCCCATTATGAATGGCTGGGAATTTGCAATTGAATTTTTAGATAAACATGATCATCAATCTCCAATGGTCGTTATCACGGCAGCTGCAGATGCTGAGAAAAGAGCAAAAGATATCAGTGCTGTAGGCTGGGTAGAAAAACCTTTCGATCTTGAGGTTCTTTTAAAAACAATTAAAAGATACGAAAAGAAATAACTCCCTTTTTTGGATTAACATCTCTAGTTGGAAATCCAGTACTATTAGAACAGTGACTCCGAATCAAGAGCCCGACAGCTTCACTCAAAGCGATTCAATGATTCATTAATACTGAAAATATTGATTAATAACTTCTTAATATATGAATAGTTTACAGAATCAATCATGCTAATTCTCAGCTTGAATGGTTGACTCTAATTTTTTGGTTGTCTAGAATTATCCATCGATTCAATTTAAGGAGAATTACATGAAATCATGGACGAAGTTAAGTGCTTTGGCCTTTCTGGGTTTATCTACCCTTGCCAATGCTCAGGAAATTAATCTTAGTGGGTTTGCAAGTGTTCACGCCACTCAGAAGCTAGGTGGAAGTTCAGCACCTGAGTATTACTCGAATAGAACAAACTACTACAACTTCACCAAGTTTGGTCTAAATGTCGCTTCAAAAATTGATGAGAAGTGGTCTGTTCAGTCTCAGCTTTTAGTGGCAGGTAAAAAGATTGAAGTAGGTGCTCAAGATCCTCAGTTTAACATGTATGCGAACTGGTTATTTCTTGCTTACCGTCCGAATGATAGCCTCCGCTTCAAATTTGGTCGCCAGCTTTTCCCAGCTTGGTTAGTGTCTGAGTATGTTGATGTTGGTTACATGTACCCATGGACTGAAACTCCACACGCTGTGTACGAGCTAACTCCATTCAAGTCCCTAAATGGTGCTTCTGCAGATTATACCTTCAGACTTAATGATGCCCAAAAATTGACTGTCACACTTTTTGGTGGTCAAGAAACAATTCGTATTCCTCTTGCTCAAGGTGGAAATGAAGATAACAAATACGGAAACGTTGTTGGATCTGAAGTGGCCCTTTCTGGAAACGGCTATCGCTTTCGTGTGATGGGGACAAATTATAAGCTGAACACAAATGACGGCAAGAATGATTATCAAAACAACAGCGTCTCAACTCTGACAACTGGTTTTAAGTATGAAAAAGACAATGCTCTTGTTTATGCTGAGTATGGTTACAGAGAAGGTAATACTAGTGGAGCAACAGGAAAGGATGTAGATAATAACCCTATTCCTGGAGCCAGCTCATTTGCCAAACGCGCGACGGCTGGTTACATCACAGCTGGATACTGGTTTAATAACATCCTTCCTCACCTAACAGCTTCAACCTCAAACTGGAACACACTAACAGTTGAAGGGACTCAGGATCTTTATTCATTTGGTGTCAATGCAAAACTAAATGATAACATGATCTTTAAAACAAACATCGGCTACTCAGTTTCTCGTCAAGGACCTGCTCATATGGAAAAGCAAGGTGATGCGACGACAGCTGTAGCTGGTATTGACATGATTTTCTAAGAGGTAAAAAATGAAAAAATTTCTTTGCACAATGTTGATCGTTCTTTCGGCCGCTGCTACTGCAGCTGAATGCGAGTACATCAATAAAGACGGAAAATCGTCTAAACTCGACCCAGCTACATTACCAGATGGTGCTAGTGTTGAATCAAAGTCAGTAAATATGTTGCCATCTGATGTAAAGCAAAAGCTTTATGATGGTAGTATGACTAAATGTGTGACTTGTACAAACAACTACATTCAGTGTAAGTAACTAACTCGTTAGTCCTCACTCAAAGGGTGGGGACTAACTTGCTTTAACAATCCCAATTTTCTTTAAGACATAATCCTTCACTAACTGAGATAAGTAGACATTACTTCCGACAATATGGGCGGCACCTTTTTCAATGGCCTCTTTAGGCATACCAAAGACGACTGAACTTTCTTTATTCTGCGCCATGGTAAGAGAACGCCTGGTCTGTTTCATTTTAAGTAGTCCCTCAGCTCCATCACGACCCATACCAGTCAGGAGAACACCTATACAGCGAGCTCGAGTTCGCGAGAGTGACTCGAAGGCAACATCAACAGAGGGCCTGTGTCCATTACGTAGAGGTTCACTAGATGGCTGAATAAATAATAAATTGTTCTCTTCCGTTATAGAGAGATGATAGTCCCCCCAAGCAACATAAAGACCATCTCCCATGAGTGGAACTTTCTTGCGCGTATCACGACATTCCAGCCCTGCTAAATTAGCGAGCCTTCTAGCGAAGGATTCACAAAATTCCGGACTAATATGCTGAATGACAATCACTGGAGGACAAGGCTTGGGAAAGTTTTTTAAAAAGACTTCAAGGGCCTCCGGGCCTCCGGTACTTGCACCAATGACAATTAACTGAGGGTGGGAAAAAACCTTAAGCATGTGTTCTTCACCGCTTTTGCTCGAATAAATCGTTTGGCGCACTTTATGGCGATAACAGGAGTTAGTGTCCAATTCAAACTCAGTCTTGCTAGTATCGAAATTTTCACTATGTCCCAAAATTAGCATTCCGTTGGAATTTAGATATTTTTGAAACAACTGAACTGCTTGTAAGGTCGACTGCGCATCAAAATAGATGAGAACGTTTCGACAAAATATAAAATCTAGTTCCTGTTGAAACTTTGATGACATGTCATCAAGAAGTGATCCTTGAAAAAATTTAATCTTTGACTTAACACTATCCTTGACATGAAAAACATCCCCTTTAATAACAATTGATTTCTGATACTGATTGGGAATCGATTTCAATTGGATGATGGGATATTTTCCTTCTTTTGCTGTTTTCACTGATACATGATCAATATCTGAGGCATGAATTTCATAACTGAGTCTTGGGTAAAGTGAGGCAATCGATTCAAGAACAAAAGCTATCGAATATGCCTCTTGTCCAGTACTACAAGCTGAAGTCCAAATTTTCAAATGTAAATTACCTGGTGCCTCTATCACTCTTCTCAAAACCTCTTCCTCAAGCTTCTTAAAATGAGGGTTCTCGCGAAACCAGTAAGTAGTGTGGATCGTAATGAGTGATAAGAACTGTTGATATTCGTAATCATCCTCCGCAATAAGGGCAATATAATTTGCAAATGAATTAAGTCCCAGGTTTCCAATTCGACGTTCAATGTTTGTACAAAGAAGGTCTTTTTTAAAACTCCCCTCCTGACATGTTCCTGTCAGGTCCTGGATAAGGTCGTATAAGGCATCTTGTTCAGAAACTTCTAAACGAAACATTAAGATGCCTTACCTTGTTGCTTTGGGTCGCGACTTCCTCTCTTCTTCATTAAGTTCTGAACAGAGTCATCAAGGCTCAAAATTGCTGAATCTCCAGCACCAGAACTTGGTTTTTGTGGTTGAGATTCAACTGTCTTCGATTTAAAACTTTCTCCATTGATGAGTCCAAAAATACTTGCTGAGATATCTTTTAGTTTCGTATTTTCATCAGCTAATTTTTTAGCAGCTCCAAGAGTTTCCTGTGCCGTAGATGAGTTTTTCTGGGTTGCTACATCAATCTGACTCATGGCCGTTGATGTCTGCTGTACACCAAGCTCTTGCTGAGCGCAGGCGTCAGTAATTCCTCGGATCTGAGATACAATCACATCAATCTCATTTGAAATATCTTTAAAGTTACTTACGGCCTGATTAGACACACTTGAACTTTTCTCAATTTTTTCTTGCAGACCTGATAAAATATCTTGAACCTGTTTTTGAGAATCTTGGAGCATAAGTTCAATATCTTTAGCTGCACTACCACTCACTTTTGCAAGGTTCCCAACTTCCTCAGCAACGACAGCAAACCCTTTTCCATGCTGACCAGCTCGGGCCGCCTCAATAGAGGCATTGAAAGAAAGGAGCTGGGTTTTGAAAACAATATCGTTAATAATGTTGGTCTTTTTAGAAACTTCTTGAATAATCGAGGAAATTTTTTGTAACTGTTGATTCGCTTCTTGGATTGAGCGAAATGAATACATCATTTCTTCCATGATGTGTTCACCCTCTTTGGCTTTGTTATTCATTTTCTGGGCGGAATCCATAGAGGTTTTAGCAGAAGATGCTGTTTGCGAAATCATGCTTCCCATCTCTGAAAGTGCTGATACAGACTCTTGAATTCCGGCAGATTGCTCTACCGTTGCAGAGGCGACAGAATCAGAAGATTCAAAGAGAACTTTTGATAATTGGTGAGAAGCGACCGCTGATTCAGAGAGTTTTTTTGATTCTGCAATAAAGGATTTACCAATAATCCATGAAACAAAAAATGATATAATTAACCCCACAACTAACACAACTAAAAGTCCAAGGAGAAAATTTCTCTCGTTATCAACGATATTTCCAAGGGCTGCGTTCTTAGGGATGCGAACTAAAATACCCCAATTGAAACTCTCAAAAAAGTGTTCTTTATCAAAAGGAGAAAAGCCAACAAGTTGCTCAACATTTTTACGAGTATGAACGACATACTCCGCTCCCTTTACTCCCTTCATCATCTTTGAAACAGCATTTGACTCAGAAAGATTAAGCTTGCCTAATACCTGCTCATCGTATTTAAACTTATCAGACTTATGCAACACAGGATCATATTCAAACAGCAACTTACCTGAACCATCAACAAGTGATAATTCGGTGTTATATCCTTGAGCCTTCACAGCGTTAAAAAATGAAGCAAATAATTTTGCGATCCATTTAAAATTTGCTCGAGCAGTAACGACACCAATAATTTCACCTTGATCGTTTTTTAAAGGTGCAGAGAATGATGTACCATACATAGGACGATCTTCAGCTTTGCTTGTAATAGGATCAAACTGAGGAGATTCAACAAATGTTCCAGAATAAAGCTTACCAACAGTAAACTCTCCACTCATTGTCTTCTTAAACCAATTTGTATCTGCATAATTGCCCTGAATCTTATTGGTATCAATATCGATACCAAATGAATCAACGGAGCTTGAGGAAATATAATTCCCTTTTGCATCAACTACCATTAATAAATCGTAAACACCGTAAAGATTGACGAGGGAATTTAGACCCATCGTCATTTGTTCTTTTTCCTTGAATTGTGTGAGGGCCTTATTACTCGCAAATGCCTGCACGTCATAGTAACGCTCAAACAAAACGGTGGTGATGTTTGCTCCGAGCATCTCTGCATCAGTTTGAAACTTATCATGAACTTTTTCAATTAAACTATCGTTAGTTTTTTTAAATTGAACAAAGGTTACAATCCCCGTCAAGAGGAGAACCATTATACAAAGACCATTGATCTTTTTTCCTAGTGAGATATTCTTCATGCTGCTTTCTCCTGCTCAACTTTTTCTGACTTTTCAATATTGGATACAAATTTCTTAATATCTATGACAGATATTAAATGCTCCTGGTACTGCATAAAACCTTGGAGACAGCTGATATCTACTTTGCCTTCAACTTTCAAATCTTGAATCTCTGTTGGTGAAAAATAGACCACGAACTCAACTTTATCGATGATTGCTGCGAGAGGCCCTACATCAGTCTCACAAATTAGCATACTCGGCTTTAATTCATAATTCTCTTGGTATCCGAGTTTTTTTCTTAAATCGATTACACCCATAATTAATCCGCGCAGGTTGACCATGCCCGAAAAATAGTTCGGCATATTGGGAACAATCTTTGGCTTAATAAACTCAATAACCTCTTTAAAATCCAGCAATGGAGAGGCGTAGAGTTCATCCTTTATCCGATAAACGAGATACCTTTCCTTGTCTTCATGAACTTCGCTCATGCGCTTACCTCTTTTGATGTCTGCAGATATTTAAAATACTTTTCACTTATAGAATTAATATTAAGAATCAATCCTGGCTCGCCAGACGGGAGGATTGTTCCCCCTGAAACCGCAAATGATTTTTCAAAATACGAGCTTAAGGTTCGAACTACACTTTGATGTTGACCTAAAACCATATCGACTCCAAGGGCCAGACGCTTTCCCTGAACTTTAGTAACGAGAACAGGAAAGACTCCATGGTGCTTTTTCTGATTAGTATCCTGAAGGACATCTCCAAGATGAAGAAATGGAATAACCTTTCCACGATATACATAAATTGAATCTTCCATTTTCATGTGGACTGGATCAACATCCACAACTTCTTCTAATGAATGGATAGGAATCACATACTGATCGTTATTAATATTCACGATAAGAGAATCAACTATAGACAGCGATGTAGGGATAGAAATTTTAAATTTTGTTCCTCGCCCCTCCTCAGAACCAACGAGAATTTTCCCGTTAACTTCCTCAAGGGTTTTCATTACCACATCCATTCCAACTCCGCGGCCAGAGACATTCGTTACTTTTTCTGCCGTAGAAAACCCAGGAAGAAAAATCAGGCTAAAAATTTCTTCTTTCGTCATTGTTGAGTTTGCTTTTACAAGATTTTTCTCTATTGCCTTTTCTAAGATTCTTTTTTGATTAAGGCCTCTTCCATCATCTTTAACGATGATTTCAACACCATCATCTTGCTTAATCGCACTAATAGTAATCTGACCTTTTTTGGGTTTTTCAAGTCCAGCACGTTCCTCATTCTTTTCAAGTCCATGATCCACAGAGTTTCTTACAATATGAGTTAAGGGGTCGATTAATTTATCTAGTATTGTTTTTTCAATTTCAACTTCTGATCCGTGAAAAACCACGTCGATATCTTTATTTAAATCACGCGCGAGATCTTTTATTGCCCTCTCAAGCCTTTGAAAGATTCCCCCAACCGGAGTCATCCTAAGACCAAACGCCATAGAGTAGATTTCTTTGGTTATTTTTCGACTCAAATTTAAAGAAGACTGGACAAGAGCTTCTTGATCCTTAACTGCACTTTGCTGGATACAATTTTCCAATATCGATTGCTGGATTGAAAGCTCACCAATCAGATTCAAGAGCCCATCAATCTTTTTAGTTGAAACTCTGAGGACCTCATCTTTAACTTCTTTTTTTAATTGGATAACCTTGGCCTCTTCTGCCAGTGGCTTCGATTGTGCTTCTGTTGATACTTCTTGTGCTTCTAGAGAAACATCTTCATCTTCAACAAATTCTTTTTTCTCATTAAAGTATTTTCCAATAAATTCTTCCGGGAAAAATTTATAACTCGATTCAAGCATTAATACCGCAAACCACTCATTCATAATTGTTTGAGCATCTAAGAACATAGTGAGCTTCTTGCGATTTAATTGAGATCGACCTTCTTTAATTGATACAATGACGTCTTCAATTATATGAATAAACTGACCAACATCATTTAAACCGACAGCACGTGAAGAGCCTTTTATATTATGGGCAATTCGAAAGAGCGCGTTGAGCGTATCTGGCGTCAATTCTTTTTCAAGTTGAAGGCAATAGCCTTCCCACTTGGATAAAAGATCTGTCGCTTCTTCTAAAAAACTTTTAACTAAATCATCATCTAATTCAGACATACTATCTCCTAGACCTTTGTCTTTTCGTCTACTTAGAGGAAATGATGAGGGATATAAATGAACTTTAATGTTAAGAATTTATTAACTAGTGACACCGATTTAATAGATTAAAATTACAGTATTAACCGAGTACTGCAGTACGACGTCGATTGTTCATTCCCGACGTCGCCAGTTTAGTTTCGCCTGCCCTTTAACGCCTTTCTTCCCAAGAGAGATAAAGCACTGGGAGGACAAAGATAGCTAAAATTGTTGCAGAAATAATTCCACCTACAACAACAGCGGCAAGAGGTTTTTGGACTTCAGCACCAAGTCCTGTTGCCATCATCATTGGCATAAAACCAAAAGCATCTACAAGTGCTGTCATAAGAATTGGTCTGAGGAGTACCAAGGTTCCTTTTTTCACAGCTTCCTGAGGAGATGTTCCATTGTGCGCAAGTTCCCTGTAATAACTTACTAGGATCACACCATTTAAAACACTTATTCCAAAGAGTGCAATAAAACCCACTCCTGCAGAGACAGAAAAATTAAGCCCCATAATCGCTAAGACAAAGATTCCTCCTACTAGGCTCAGTGGGACACAAGAAAATATAATAAATGCGTGTGCGACATTTTTAAAAACGAGATAGATAATAAAAAAGACGAGCAAGAGTGTTAATGGAACAAGTAACTTCAGAGAACTTTTGGCATTTTGTAGATTCTTGTAATTCCCCCCCCACTCTAGATTGTAGCCGGCAGGAAGTTTTACTTTCTTCTTCACAATCTCCATCGCTTCAATTACCCAACTTTGAACATCTCTATCCTTTAGAGAAACTAAGACGGCCGTTCTTCTTTCAGAAGATTCTCTAAAAATTGATTGATAGGTTTCTTGTTTTTCAATATTGGCCACTTCTGAAAATGGAACCATCACAGAGTCAGTAAACCCAACTGGCATGTTCTTCATTTTTTCAAGATCTTCCCTATCTGGATGATCAAGACGGACGAAAATTGGAAATCTCTGTACACCATTATAGATGCTTCCAATATTTTCGCCCTGATAACCTACTCCCACAGGACCTAGAATCATCTCGTTACCAAAGCCAAGCTGGTGCATTTCATTAACTTTAGGAGTTATTTTTAGGACAGGAACTCGCGCCTTTAGTTGCAATTGAACGTCACCTGTTCCAGCGATATCTTTTACTGCATTTTCAATATTACGTGAGATCTCTTCAAGTATTTCGATCTTCGGCCCAAAGACTTTAATAGAGACGTCAGCTCTAATTCCCTCAAGAAGATCATTGAATCGCATCTGCATGGGCTGTGTTGTGATAAAAGCTTGATCCGGAATTTCTTTTTTTATTTTCTCCACAATCTCATTTACGAGTTCAGGTTTAGTTCTTACCTTACCATTAATCTTAGGCCATTCATTTTTTGGATGTAACATGACAAAAGTATCACCCAGATTAATTCCACTTGGATCAGTTGGCACACTTGAAGTCCCTAATCTGGAAAAAGTATGGATAACTTCAGGAAATGATAAGATCGTCTTCTCTGTTAGTGCCTGCTGTTCAATTGATTTACTGGTAGCGATATCAACTGGACGAACCATATCAAGTGCTAGTGAGCCCTCATCCAATTGCGGGATAAATTCTCCTCCCATTCGACTGAAAATAACTCCAGAGCAGACAACAATCCCAAGCACCATGGAGATAACATACTTCCTATGCACTAAAGTTTTAGAAAAAAGTGGAACAAAAATTCTCTCTGCTTGGGCCATAAGCCATGGCTTTTTAATAGCTATTTGCCCAGGTAAAATGAGACCACAAAGCGTAGGGACCAGAGTAAATGAAAGGACAAGAGCTGCAAGAAGTGCGTAGACGAATGTTGTTGCGATTGGCGCAAACATTTTTCCTTCTACACCAGATAAACCAAAAATAGGCAAAAACACTAAGACAATAATAATTTGACCAAAAAAAGCCTCTTTAAACACATGCTCAGTGCCATGAATACTAGCACTCTTTACTTCTTCTCGAGTTAATGACCTACCAAGTTTTTTAGATTCTTCACTTATAAGCCTCATTGTAGAGTCAACAACGATGACTGCCGAATCAATGATAATTCCAAAATCCAGACAACCTAAACTCATTAAGTTTCCAGAAATACCATTCATCTTCATCAAAATAAAAGTAATGAGTAAACTCACTGGTATGACAAGGGCAACGATAATAGAGGCCTGAAAATTCCCAACTAACAGAAGCAGAAAAATAACTACGAGCGCACACCCAAAGAGTAAATTCTTCTCAACAGTTAAAAGAGTTGCATCAACCATGACAGATCTATCGTAAAGTGACTTTAGTGTGTACTCCTCTGGGAGAATTTTTGCCACCTCAATTAGTTCTTCACCAACTCTTTTAGCAACGATGCGCGAATTCTCCCCCATGGTCATCAGAACTGTGCCTAGTACAGCTTCCTTGCCATTAACGAGAGCAGCCCCATTTCGAAGCTCAGTTGATAGTTGTACTTTTGCAATATCTTTTATCTTAATAACATTTAAAGACTTATTAACTTTTACTGGAATTTCTTCAATGTCTGAGATGTTTTTTAATAACCCATCCGCCTGAATAAGAAATTGTTTGGGATATTTTTCAACATATCCACCACCCACACTTAAATTGTTTCTCTTTACGGAGTCTGAGATTTCACCAAAAGTTACTGCAAACTTTTTCATTAAATTGAGATCAGGCTGAATATGATACTGCTTCTCATACCCACCAATCGTATTTATTTCTGTAACACCTTTCACACGAAGCATTCTTGGTCTTACAAACCAATCTTGCAACGCCCGAATTTCCATCAACTGGAGAGACCTTTCAGCAGGGTTTTGCTTTATATTTTTTGCTTCCACTTGATAATGAAATATCTCTCCAAGACCAGTTGAAATTGGGCCCAATTCTGGTCGAACACCTTGTGGCAAATCAGGTAAAATGGAATTTAATCGCTCCATAACAAGCTGCCTTGCTTTATAGATGTCCATTTTATCGTCAAAGACTACCGTGATATGAGAAATACCAAACCGAGTGATAGATCGTGATTGTGAAACACCAATAATTCCGTTCAGAGCAGACTCAATTGGGAAAGTTACTTTTCTTTCTATCTCTTCGGGAACTAATCCGTTTACGCGTGAAATAATCTGAACCTGGGTATTGGTAATATCTGGAACTGCATCAATTGGTAATTGAAAGAAGGAAGCCACTCCGGCCAGCATAGCTATCAGGACAACCAATAGAATAATTGCTGGCTGATGAACACAAAATTTAACAAATTTATTAATCATACTTCTTTATATCAACTTCAGTAAATTCTCTGACGTGATACTTCCCCTTAGTTCATAAATACCCAACAAGTCTGACATCAGCATATTTTCACCATGATGATAATTTTTTGTTATCTCATCAAGTTGGCGACAAAACTCAACTATGTTAGAAATACTAATTTTCCCTTCTCTAAACCAGGTTTGGACAGAATCAAATCGTTTCAAGCTTTGCTCAATAACATCAATTTCTTTTAAAACAGAAAGTCCTGATTCATACTTTTCAAGTTTAAATACGAGCTGTTGATTCTCTTTTTTCTTTTCTAATTCGACTCTTCTTTCTGACCATCCAGAGAGAAGCTTCGATTGCAGCCTTTCTGATTGATTTCTGTCAAAAAGCGCCAAAGGAAATACAAACGAGATCCCTCCCGTGTAAACATCCATATCACCTGTTTGGTAATTTTGTATAAGTGGAGCAATCCTTATATCAGGGGTGGCTTTTTTATCCGCAAGGGATTCTTGGGCCTTTGATAATGAAAGTTCTAAAGTAGCAAGTTTTGATAGAATTAATTGCTCAGTGGTTCTGGACTTTACATCATTTGCATTGGGCCATTTTATAGAATCTTCTTCAGAGGAAATTTGCTTAATTTGGCATTGATAGCCAGTTACCTCTTTTAAAAACTCAAAGATAGAAAGTTTCTCTCTTGATAGAATATTACTTGAGAGCTCAAAGTTATCAACGACCATCTTGATTATTCTTTCTTCCATCATTTGATCAGGGCTTAAAGCACGTCTTTTTTGATATTGCTCTAGAATACTTTCAAGTTTTGAAATGATTCTTGTTTTGATTTTTATCTCTTCATGAATCTGGTGTAGTCTGAAAAAATTTACCCAAAGATCTTTAAGCACTGCCTGCTTTAATATATGGGCTTCGTAATTCTCGAGTTCAACGGCCCTTTCCCATTCTTGAATCTTCCCTTGTCTTTTTCCTGCAAGTTGAAGAGTAAACCAAAGTCTTGTTTCATTCATGTACACTTTTTTTGGTTCAAACTCTCTTCCGGCGACTGAAAAATGCTCTAGCTCCGGATTAATGAATTTTTTGGCATCATGTTCCCTTGCCACCGTTTGATCCAGGCTCAAACGCTTCAGCAGCAATCCTGGGTGAACCTCCTCAACCTCTTTAATGAGCCATCTTATTGGAGTTACCTCGTGGCAATCTTGGGCAAAAAGGGATGAGTAAAAACAAGATATAATTAGGTAAAAAATAATTTTAAACATAGATGAGATTTTATACTTGATTCTCATTAATGATTAAAATTTTTTAATAAGCAATTCTTGAACACTTCCCTGATAGGTATAGTCGGATTACGGGGTGTGCCAAAATGGTGACTGACAAACGGCTTCAATAATATTTTTCCAAACACTCAATTTTTGAGAGTTTGATAAGGGTTCTGGAAAGAGGCCGTTAAAATTGAGAAGTGCTTGAATCTCAGCATCACTTGGACTGTATGAAGGCATAAAAACCTCCATCACTCTTTGAAGTTTTTCCTCTGAAAGATCTGGCAGATTATTTAAATCAAAATTCATTTTGTTCAGTAGAAATTTATCTCCTCTTGTCTGAACTAGCAGATGGCAAACTCTGGAGTTAATTGCCCATCGGGGTGAAGTACTAACTGAAGGCGAAACCACAATCGTGGCCTGAGCATTTACCGAGTACCGATGATAGTAGTAACAGGACTCATGCCAATTATCCCTTTGTACGGAAAGATCAAAACTTGATCGATATGGCCAAACATTCGTTGAGGCATAGAGATCACAACCAGAGCCCATAAAACCATACCACATAAGAGCAGGCATGATCTTATCGTAGAGAGAATTAGAGCTAAGATGCGTGAACCCAGCATTCGTTCCCGTCAGTGGATATTCAGTGACCGTTAGATCAAAAAGATCAGTAAATTTATTCAAAAGAAAATGTCTGTCTACCATAACGAGATTGATATCCGCTTCACGATCAGGTGATCCATTTGTACTTGGAATATCTAAATTGCTTAGAGCACTTTCTCCATTAGTATTATTTGCTAAGTCAGCAAATACTAAATCTGTTTTCTGATTTCCTTGGCAAGAAACCAAAAATGAAAACAAAATTAGTGCTCCAAAGTTCAAATTTAATTTCATAATACTTAACTGATGTTTTCCTTCTCATTTACTAACGGTTTTATTTCACCATTTTCTATCGTAATCAATGACATATTATTTGGTGAAGGTGACGGCACGCCAACTACCGACGCAATAGTCGAAGCGATATTACCTGCATTTAAAGGTCTCCCTCCCATCGTCTGCATAGGGGCAGCTGCGCCCCAGAGTCCGCGGGCAGTAAGTGCTGTCGTGTTATTATACTCATATCCAATATTGCCAATAACGTGGGCCTTTCTAATCATTCCATTAAACATTGAAAAGGGAACGCCCTTGTAACCATGGGCCGTCTCTCCACCTCCGGCCAATGTGTTGCGGGAAAACTCAGAAATGATATTAATTGCCGTTCTATTGAACATGTTTCCATCAGTATTTTTGAGAACTGAGATGAGTTCAAAAAGGCATGCAGAAAGAGCACGGTAAAATCTGGTATTCATCAAAAGCAAAGTACTCGCTCCACAAAAATGATGATCTAGAGAATATGCACCACTTTCGTTACTCGTAGCACTTACAGGGTTACCGGCGGAATCAACACTATAGAGCTGATCAAATTGCAAATTTTGAATTCCTCTAATTACCCCAACAACAGACTGGGAATACTTCATCGTTAACATGTATTCAGCCAAAACAAATGAAGAGACGAGTCCACTAATTGCAGTCGATGCGGTAAAACTCGCTCTTAAATCAGATCCACTATATTTGCCACGCCCCGAAATTGAGGGTGTATCACATTGAATATTAAAAAAAGGACTTTCTTTATTCCCTACTACAGGAACATCATCCACTCCGGATAAAAAGACGCTCGAATCATTAAAACAACGTTGAACGAGTGTTGAATATTTTAATGATAAATTTGAGAAAACTGTACTTAAAGTAGAAAAATCCTGCATCATGAGATTCTTGGCATTTTTCCTATCCTGATAAGTAGATGGAAGAAAGCGATGAAGTGAACCCGAATTTTGCGACATGGCTACAAAGAATTGATCAAATAAAGCTTCTGTAGAAGTTGAAATTCCATTTGGAAGTCCTAAATCCGCATCATATAGAAGTTGTCCATCTTGACCAGTAAAGCGCCGACTAAGAGTAAATGGCGAGAGTGCTGAATAGAGCATATTTCCGCTCTCGCTCACAGATATGTGTGAAACTCCTTTAGATGATTTAAAAAAACCAGCGGATCCACTTATTCCAACAGAGGGAAGAGGTCGCGTAGATAAATCAGACAACAGGCCAGGAATATTCGGTCCATTCACTGGTGTGATCAATTTTGCAGCATTATTGTCATGTCCGTCATTGGGATTTCCAATTCCCCTGATGGCAAGCATATGATGAGCGAGATCTTCCATTTGAACAGATCCATTCACAGTAGGTATTTTTCCACTCCAAATATGAGGAAGATAGACATCATCAATCATCACAGATTTATAAACTCCAGGGGCATTATCAAAGCCTTGACCAAACTTTGTAATTAAACTTGGATTTTTAAGATCGCTAATCTCGGCTTTCGGAGATAAGGCCTGATCCCACACCCAGCGTGCAGGTCCACCAGCTAAATAAACCGTAAACATATTCATCATGTGTTCAGTCGGAAGTCCCTGGGCGAGAGCAGTAGCATTCGTGATATAATGAGAAGCCATATTTGAAAGAAAAAGGGACAAGGGCGAAATTGAGGCCGAAGCCATCATTGATTGCCTTAAAAAATCACGTCTAGTCTGTTTTTTTCCTGAATCAGACATAATTATCCTTAAGGGTTTTGCCCAAGACTTACAAATTCGGGTGAGGCTATTATTTTTCTAATGATCCCAAGCATATTCTGGCTTTGTTTTAATTCCAGCCCCCAGCTAATCACTTTCTGTTGAAAATCCTGATGCTCTGAAGAGAGTGGCTCAAAATTTATGTCTCCGGGATCACTAAGATCAACTTCGATCCCAGAAAGGACCTTATAGAATTTTTTTACACCACAGATGTAAAAATCGTCTTGCTCTGAAATAGCTTCGCCGAGGGAAGAAAGATCGGTGAGAGGAACATCAATTTTTGCTCCGGAATAGCTTCGATAAAAAAGTCTCCCACTTGGAACACGTTTATAGAAATTAACATCAGGTGCATCAATCGGTAAGGGAGCTGTATCTATCTTGTTAGCAACAGTATCAGCAATAAAGCGCATACCATACTTAGATGCACTAGACATGTTGTTCGTACCTAAGTGAAAAAGGTTCCTAGTGACTGCTGCAACATTATCTTGAGAGGCATGGCAGCCCATGCAAGAGAGCCCACTTCTAAAGGCAATTGCCGAATCAGGATTCACTTCAGCAATAACATCGACTGATCTCAAATAGGGTGAGGGTCGACATAAAAAATCCTCCAAAACATTTTTCCCAAAAGTTCGATGAACCTTTAAACCACCATCAGTCACAAAATTCATAACTGGCATATTGCCAAGTAAGTAGCTTTGACTACCAAGGACTCCCCCACCAAAATGTTGATTCACAGACTTTCCAGAGCCGTTAAAAGGGACACTTCCAAAACCTTGGTCAAGAACAATAGCTTCTTGATCGGGAATAATCCCCAAAAGATTTCCAGTCTCAACAAGGCGTGGAAAAAAATTTGGTGCAGGAGGTATTGAGGTCACGGGGAAAATACCCTGCCAAAATTTCAGAAAATAATCTTCGGCCGTAGCTGTGGTACCAATATTATATTTATATGGCCGGTATATGGGGAGTATAGAGTATTTACGATTAACTGATGAAGACCTTTTGGCAATAAGACCATAACTTAGAGTCACAATATCTTTAAATTCAGCTCCTTCCTTTAAAACAGAGCGAGTAATATAGTGAGCAGCTCCGTTTGCATCAATCACATCAGCAGAAGAATTAAGTTCTGCTCCTATTGAGCCAGAAGCAAAACTTCTAGACCATTCACTGAATCTTTTGAGAATTTTTATCGCCTCAACATCTTGGGTGTTCTGAATTAATCCATCAGCACCAAGCTTGGCCTTTTCAATTAATTGCATACAGGCATCAGTACCAGAAAGATTCCCTGACTTAACAGCGACCCATAGTAAATGGTTTTCAGGCATCGCCTGCCTAACAAATATAGAATAGCATTTATAAAAACGCTTCTTTTCCAAGTCAGTATTCGCCCACGCAATCTGACAGAACATAAATAAAAGGCAAAGGCCTCTAAACATTCAATTCCCCTACTTTGCTCTATCGTAATTCTGATTAATTAATTTAAATTTTATAATTAGAGCTTGGTTTAAAAAAGGTCAACAAAGAGAATAAATTCAGGCAGTTACAAATTCTAGCGAAGTTACGAGCGACCAAGGTATTTCTAAAATAGAGAGAACAGAAATGGTCAGTTTTATTAAAGTCCAAATATCGTATCAGGATCAAGAATTTTTATCGGTAGTCATTCACTTAAATCAAATGGATCAATACTTATTATCAATTTTTATAAAGTCTAAAACAGGGTTATTATCTGATGAAAATAAAGGACAAGATAATGAACCAACTGATGTCAGAAATTTCGGCTGTTCCAAGCTCACTTTGGATAGCTTTCTGTATTGGTATTATTCTACTATTAGCTATAGATTTAAGTCTTTTTGGTAAAAGCGCTCATACGATGAGCCGAAAATCGGCCCTGCTTGAGAGCGGGCTTTGGATAACAATCGCTTTATTATTTAATGGATGGTTCGCTGTAACCTACGGGAAAGAACTTGGAACTGAATTTTTGACAGGCTATCTCATTGAGAAAAGTCTAAGTATAGATAATCTTTTTGTTATACTGCTCGTGTTTAGCGCCTTCAAGATTCCCTCTCAATATCAGCACCGCATTCTTTTTTACGGAGTTCTCGGAGCAATCGTTTTACGGGCAATTTTTATTCTGATTGGTGCACAAATATTACATCACTTCCACTGGATTCTGTATGTGTTCGGAGCTATTCTTGTCATTACAGCAATAAAATTCCTGAAAGAAACGGATGATAAGGCGGATGTTTCAGAAAGTTGGTCCACTCGTCTATTAAAACGAATCATTCCAACAACAACAATAATCAAAGGAAATCAATTTTTTGTGGTTGAAAATGGAATCCGTAAGGCCACACCCCTCTTTTTAGCTCTTGCGGTTATTGAAATAACTGATTTGATTTTCGCAGTGGATTCAATCCCTGCAGTTTTTGCTGTAACTCAAGATGCGTTTGTCGCATTCGGATCAAATATTCTCGCAATACTTGGACTTCGTGCTCTCTATTTTGTTCTTGCAGACTGGGTAGCGAAACTTCGTTATTTAAAACCTGGACTTGCAGCAATACTTGGTTTCATAGGTGTAAAGATGCTCCTTATCGATATCTATAAGATACCAAGCTCTGTTTCATTATTAGTGATCTTGGCAATACTCATAACAGCTGGTTTGAGCTCTTGGTATGTTGCAAAGCTTGAGAAGAAAGTTTGAATATTGGCAGTTTAAGATAATAACGCTAACAGAAAATTAATTATTTCTAATAGGCCCTATTTATTTTGAAAAATAATTCTAAGCTTACAACTGCACTT
>CANHJD010000040.1 GCA_947461145.1 Bacteriovoracaceae bacterium | reverse complement strand
CGTTTTTCCGGATGGCCCTTATCTCTATTAATGTCAGTTCTCAAAATTAGGAAAAATATGGCAGACAAAAAATATCTGGTAATTGTGGAGTCTCCCACAAAGGCCAAGACCATCCGTAAGTTCCTTCCAAGCAACTATATAATAGAAGCAAGTATGGGACATATTAGAGATTTACCTCAGTCTGCCTCTGATATTCCAGCCGCGCTTAAAAAAGAAGAATGGGCAAAGCTTGGCGTCAATGTTGATGAAGACTTTGAACCACTCTATGTCGTTCCTAAAGATAAAAAGAAAATCATCTCCGATCTTAAATCTAAAATGAAAGATTGTGACACCATCTATCTTGCGACCGATGAAGACCGTGAAGGTGAATCAATTTCTTGGCACTTATTAGAGCTTTTAAAACCAAAAGTTCCAGTGAAGCGGATGGTTTTTCACGAGATTACGAAAACTGCTATTCAAAAGGCCCTAAAGGATTGTCGCGAAGTGGATGAGAAGCTAGTTCGTGCCCAAGAGACGCGCCGCATACTAGATAGACTCTATGGTTACACGCTTTCTCCTTTAATTTGGAAAAAAATTGCTTATGGTCTTTCAGCTGGACGCGTTCAGTCAACTGGTCTGAAAATGATCGTTGAAAGAGAAAAAGAGCGCATGCGTTTTAAGCGCTCTGTTTATTGGGACATTAAAGCTGATGTACATCCCGAAAAAGATAAGAAGGCCGTATTCGAGGCCAAGCTTGTCTCTGTTAAGGGTGGGCGAGTGGCCGGTGGTAAAGATTTTGATGGTCTCACGGGAAAACTCAACGAATCTAGTAAAGTCATTTTATTAGATGAAAAAAAATCTAAAGATCTCGCTAAAAATATTGAAAAAGCTGATTGGAAAGTTACATCTGTAGAAGAGAAAACTTTCAACTCTAAGCCAGCGATCCCTTTTATTACATCAACACTTCAGATGGAATCAAACCGTAAGCTCGGCATGTCTTCTAAAGACACTATGAGAACTGCTCAGCGTCTTTATGAAGAAGGTCTCATTACTTATATGAGAACTGACTCACCAAATCTTTCACAGGAAGCGATTAATGCTGCCCGAGATATGGTGGTTAAGCTTTATGGTAAAGACTATTTGAATCCAGAAGTTCGTCAGTATTCCGCCAAGCAAAAAGGGGCACAAGAGGCCCATGAAGCTATTCGTCCTGCTGGGTCTGAATTTACTCATCCCGATAAAACTGGCCTTTCTGGACGAGAGCTCGCTCTCTATGAGTTGATCTGGAAACGAACCATGGCAACTCAGATGAAAGAAGCCGAAAAAGCTTCTATGACAATTAAAATTGAAGCTGGTGATGCAGAGTTTTCGGCATCTGGAACTCGTATTCTTTTTCCAGGATTTTTGCGCGTTTATGTTGAAGGTTCTGATGATCCTGAAGCGGCACTTGAAGATAAGGAAGTCATTCTTCCTATTTTGAAGAAAGGTGATTCAATTAAAGCGATTGCTATTAATCCGCTTCAACATGAAACAAAACCACCTGCTCGCTATACTGAAGCCTCTATCGTTCAAGCGTTAGAGAAAGAGGGAGTAGGACGTCCGTCTACTTATGCTTCAATTATTGGGACAATTTTAGATCGTGGCTATGTTCGCAAAGACGCCTCAGCTCTCGTGCCTACCTTTACTGGTATGGCCGTGATTCAGCTTCTTCAGACTCATTTTGAGACACTTGTTGATTATTCTTTCACTTCAGAAATGGAAGAGTCTCTGGATAAGATTGCCTATGGTGAAGAGGATTGGCTCAAGTATCTTACCAAGTTCTATAAAGGTAAAACTGGTCTTGCAAAAAGAGTTGAAGAGCAAGACAAAAAAATCAAACCCGATGAGTCCCGTACAATCCATATCGTAAAAGATGGAAAAGCGATGGACATTAAAGTTGGAAGGTTTGGACCTTATGTGGTTGAGGGGACAGGCAAAGAAGAAGTTCATGCTTCAATTCCAGAAGATATTGCACCTGCAGATATTGACCCTGAACAGATTAAAGATCTTTTAAAGAATCAATCTGAAGGTCCAACTCCAATTGGAAAAGATCCAAAGACGAAGCAGAATATTTATTGTTTGGTGGGAAGATATGGCGCCTATTTTCAATTAGGCGAAGTCACGGAAGAGAATCCAAAGCCAAAAAGGGCTTCTTTACCAAAAGGCATGGAGCCAAAGACAGCGACTATAGATGCCGCTCTCCAGGCCCTATCACTTCCTCGAGAGCTTGGTTTTCACCCTGAAACGAAGAAGGCGATTATGGCCAATAATGGTCGTTTTGGGCCCTATGTGATGCATGATGGGAACTTTAGATCATTGAAAAAAGAGGATGATCTCTTCACGATAACTTTAAAGCGGGCCCTTGAGCTTCTGAATGAAGAAAAAGGGGCAAGTAAGCGTGGCGGTAAAGTTCTTAAGGATTTTGGCGTCGTGGCAAAGCTTAAGAAAAAAGCCTCCATTTTGGATGGGAAATATGGCCCTTACATAAAGGTAGGGACAAAAAATATCACTCTTCCAGAAGATAAGAGGGACCCGAAAGTTATTGAAAAAATGACTGAGGCGGAGCTTGCCAGTATTGTTCTTGCTGCATCGAAGAAATAGTTTTTCTTCGTTGACAGTAGGCGCACCGGTAGGTAAATTGCCAGAACTTAATTTTAGTATCATTTGTTCACTATAAGGATAAGGCTATGAAAAAAGGTATTCACCCTGACTACAGAGACGTTGTTTTTAAAGACGTTTCTTGCGATTTCGAAATCATCACAAAATCAACTATCAAGACTTCAGACAAAATCACTGTTAACGGAACTGAGTATCCGCTTTTCAAAGTTGATATTTCTTCTGGATCACACCCATTCTACACTGGAACTCAACGTGTAATGGATACTGAAGGACGTGTTGATCGTTTCAAGAAAAAATACGGCAAAAAGTAATTTCAAATTACATTTTCTCTATAAAAAGCCCTCGCAAGAGGGTTTTTTTATGTCAAAAATTAGGATACTGGCCTAATCATTGAAATCACACTCAGTACAACTACAACAAACAAAAGTGCGATAGTTATTCTTAGGATTCTTCTTAAAATCATTTTCATGTCTTCAGTTAATGACTTTAAAAGCCCCTTCCAAGACAAGGCTTCAAAAAAGAAAATCATGGCAATCACGAGATGGGCAATGTGGTCCTGAACTCCTAAATTAAGGAATCCAGGCGCCATTTGATCTATTTTCTTTATATCATAAAGATGTGGTTCGAGTTGATGATAGCGATTCATCATGGCAGCAATAACTGAATTCAGCAGAAAGAAAATCCCCAAACCGATATTAATTTTAAAGGATATTTGGGAGAAATTGGTCATAGAGCTAAAGATGGAGAGGGCACCCGAAAATCCTAAGATCAGACAATGCATGAAGCTGAAATTTAATCCTAAAAAGCTTGGAAAAAAAGCACCAGAGATAGAAATCATCACAAGCATAAATCCGAATTCAAGTCCCACAGCTTGAGCTGGATTGTACAAGGTCTCTCCAAGTCCAGATCCTTTAACTTTTTGAGGCAAATCCCATTCTTTAATCGCACCCATAAATAACCTCCTCAGCAATACGAAATTTATCACTCACGTACTAAATGCGCATATTGATTTTGGCCGAAGAAGTAACGAAGTTAATGAGTCTATCTCACCATCGTCGGAGCGCTTTGCTTCTCTTTTGAGTGAGCAAAAAACCAAACCACTGCGACTCCGAAAAAAGTATAATTAGGATTTTTGTAGAGGGGACTATTTTTATAAACAGCACCATTGAGGTAGTCGTATCTGAAAAATGGTACAAGCAGTATGTCACCAATTCGCTTATTGAAAGTTGCCATAAATTGTGTGCCAGAGTAGCCAGCAACAGAATGGAAGTAAGGTCTTTTCGCAGTCACATCATGAGAGTCTACTGAGAAGAAGCGATCGTGAAAGCTTTTTGATCCATATTGAGGGCCTATAGAAAATTCAGATCCCCATCCGAAAGTTTTTTCGGAACCCTTGGAAAGCAAGTTGAGGTAGGGAATTGAATAATACCCAACATGATCAATATAAGTTAAGTCCGTCGCGTATACAGCTCGATAAGGCATTTCAAAATTGAGAAAATGCGTATCATCTTTTGATTTCCAGAGATAGTATCTAAGGATTGGGCCCAGCTCAAAAGTAGGATCAAGATTTCTCATACCTTTTCTTAAACGGTCAGCATCACTGTTTACATTTAGGCCGAGACTAAAGCTCAAATCTAGGACGAGCTTTTCATTGAAGCGCATGATATGGCCGCGTATATAACCATTTTCACCCTCAAAGTTTTTTCCACGAATTGTATAGGCGGGAAAAGGTAGTTGATACCAATCGTTTTGTGGTGATCCTCGATAATGATCGGCCCGAAAGGGCAAAATTCCAGCACCAGCTTCCCAAAGCGGAAGAGTCTTCGGTTGCTCTGCAAAAGCGAAAAAAGAAAATAGACTTAAAATTACTAGCAACACTGTGTGTGGTGCCTTCTTCGATGTGAGTGCTGAATATTTTTGGCGTGTGCAATAACTAAGAATAAACTTCCGCAAATTGAAATCCCATGGCTAATTTGATCTGATACTTTTTCTTCTAGTAGTATGCCCATGAAGATCAACATGAGTCCAATCAAAGCTGTTCCTAAAATCCAGTTGGTTCCGTGTTTTTTATAACCCGGAATGAACGCCAATGGTGAAGTGAAAAGGATGATTGTTGCAACAACAACATGGATCCACGAGGCATGAGTATATTGGGTAAGAACGGGAAAAAAGAATGGCAGAAAAGCCACGACAATGCAGTGCACTACGCAGGCAGATGAAAAGGCAATGCCCAGACGATCCCAAATAACTTTTTTCATAAAGCGAGGTATACCCGACTTTCATTTCCTCGTCTATAATCACACTCGACTATAAGTCACTATTGTAAAAACTACTTTAAACTATTTGGGAGATAAGTTATGAAAATCGCGATTTTAACAGGCCTTCTAGCTTTCTGTTTTTCTGCCCTTGCCGCAAGAGTAGAAGTTGATGTCTCTGGGATGACTTGTGGAATGTGTGTGGAATCTATTACTAAAGAACTCAAGGCCACTGAGAAGGCAGAGAAAATTCTTGTGAGTCTAGAAAATAAAAAAGCTTATTTTGAGGAAATTAAAGGAAAGAAAATTTCAGATACTGAAGTAAGGGCCGCTATAAAAAAAGCGGGTTATGATGCCATAAAAATTTACAGAAAATAAATGAACGTCATTAATATTTTATTTGGATCACAATCTGGGAATGCCCAGAATCTGGCCCACGTCATCGGTGAGGCGCTCGAAAATTGTGGGATTTCTTCTCAAGTGATTGACATGGGGGAGATTGATCCTGAAAGTATTACTGAGATGAAATTCGTCTTAGTTGTCACTAGTACTTATGGTGATGGTGAACCACCTGACAATGCTTCAGAGTGGATGAGTTACTTGAAGTTTCAAGACAAAATAGATCTCTCGCATCTTCATTACAGTGTTTTAAGTTTGGGAGATTCTTATTACCCACATTTTTGCCAATGCGGAAAAGATTTTGACCAGTACTTGTCTAAACATGGCGGGCATTTGTTAGTTTCTCGTTTAGATTGCGATCTCTACTATGAAGAGCAGTATCAGGTTTGGTTAGAAGCTCTTATTAAGGTATTAAAAAATAAACTTCAGGGTTAGAATTAAATTAAATTAATGATCAAGGATGGTCACTTTTGAAGATTGGTATTCTGTCTCGTAACCCACGCATTTATTCAACTCACAGATTAGTTAAAGCAGCTTTATCGCGCGGACATCAAGTTCAAGTGGTAAATCCATTGCGCTGTTATATGAACATTACCTCAGCTAAACCGATGGTTCATTACCGTGATAGCATTCTTAATGATTTTGATGCGATCATCCCGCGCATTGGTGCGAGTGTAACTTTTTATGGAACTGCTATTCTTCGTCAGTTTGAAATGATGGGAATGTACGCTCTTAATGATTCGACATCGATTACTCGTTCAAGAGATAAGCTGCGCTCACTCCAAATTCTTTCTCGTTCTGGTATTGGCCTGCCAACAACAAGCTATGCTCACTCAACAAAGATGACTGAAAAGTTAATTGAGATGGTTGGCGGAGCTCCTTGTGTAATTAAACTTATTGAGGGGACTCAAGGCAAAGGAGTGATTCTCGCCGAGACTCCAAAGGCAGCCGAGTCTGTGATTGATGGATTGAGACAAATGAAAGCTCATTTTTTAGTTCAAGAATTTATAAAAGAAAGTAATGGTTGTGATATTCGTGCTTTTATAATTGGCGACAAAGTTGTGGCCAGCATGATGAGAAAGGCCAAAGAAGGGGAGTTTCGCTCAAACCTTCATCGTGGCGGTAGTGCCATTCCCGTAGAAATTTCTAAAGAGGAAGCGACTATGGCCCTCAATGCCGCAAGGGCCCTGGGACTCAATGTTGCGGGTGTGGATCTCTTGCGTTCGTCCAGAGGCCCATTGGTTCTTGAAGTAAACTCTTCACCTGGTCTTCAGGGAATTGAGGCTTCAACAGGGCTTGATATTGCCGGCATGATTATTGATTACATCGAGAAAAATGTGAAGGGAAGTCGCGATCACTATACTGGCTGATTCAGGAGTTTTGATCGCTCTTTCCTATCAAGCATAAAAAATTCATTTAATGACTTGAGTTTTTCCTTTTCTAGAAAATCCAGCATATCCCTTTGGATATTTTTTAAAAGTTCCGGACCTTGATAGACATAAGCCGTATAGACTTGAACGGCTTTTCCACCATCCATCCAAAACTTTTTAATATCTTCAAAACAAGAAATTCCACCGACTCCTATGACCTCAATGGGGAGATCTAATTTTAGAATTTGCTGACGAACCTTTATGGCTTTTTCTTTTAAAAGCAAGCCCGAAATTCCTCCTGCCCCAAGATCTGCTCTAATCGTTGTGTTAGTTGCTATAAGCCCTGTTAATTTTAAGTCAGCAGCAAGAGTTGCAAGTTCTATGACTTTATTTTCATCCAGGTCTGGAGCAATTTTTAAGAAAAGATCTTTATTTGTTAGTGAAGAGAGTTCCTGAAAAAGTTCAGTTAAATAACTTTTTTCTTGAAGGGCCCTTAGGCCCGGAGTGTTTGGAGAGGAGACATTGACGACAAAATAATCCACATCATCCTGTAGAGTCGCAACAATAGTGCCGAGTTCATCTATACTCTCATCAGGTGAAGAATCTTTGTTCATTCCAATATTGGCACCTAATGGAAGTTCAGATTTGAATGATTTTAACTTGGCGGCAATTGCAATGAGGCCATGATTGGGAAAACCCATCGCATTTCTTAAACTTTGCTGGTCCACAATGCGAAATACTCTGGGCCTGGGATTACCGAGCTGAGGTTTAAGTGTAACTGTTCCACATTCAATAGCTCCAAAACCTTGATTCGCAAAAAAATTCAGTGCCTCAGCATTTTTATCAAGACCCGCCGCCAGACCTAAAGGGGATTTCCAAGTTAGGCTTCCAACTTTTAGACTCAATTTGTCAGAAGAGTTAGCACCAGAGAGTTTTCCAAGAGCAGGACATAATGAAGCAATCTCTAGAGCAAACTCATGGGCCACTTCAGGTGGAAGTTTAAATAGTAGAGGTTTTAGCAGGGAATAAAGCATGCCCAATAATAGTAAGCTTTGCTTTGAAAGTCATTATGGCCATGACATAATGATGCGAAAGATTAAAGGAACCTATGCCTTTTGTATTTCTTATCATTTCAATTATTTTGAATTTTTCGTATGCCCAGTATCCAGGGCAGCCAGAAAAAGAAAGTTCAACTGATCTTCGCTCAAGATTCCAACTTTTTCGTCTTGAGATTGTTCAGGATCAAATTTATTACCAGCTAGAAAGAAGCTCTAATGAGGAATACTTTTTAACTACTCAGACCAACAAACAAAAAAGTTTAACCAAGATTACTAGAGTTCATGCGATTAAGCTTGATCAGCTTTTCTCATCAGAATTCCTGAAGGCTGAATTTGAAATTCTTGCTAAAGAAGGCCCTTGCGAAGTGACGCTTCGCCTTACGATGAAAGGTCAAGAGCAGCAGATCTGCAAGAAAGACGATGAAAAAGCTCAGGCATTTGGCCAAATAATAAGTGATTTAAAAACTCTTTCTGAAAAATGATTGCCTCCTAATACCCATAGGTAGAAAATAGGGAAATCCCTGATTTTAGGACAAAAATAGAGGTTCCATGAAAGTTCACGTTCTGTTTCTTAGCTTGCTTTTACTTACTCAAACGGCCAGTGCTCAGAAAGCCAAAACGGCTGCCGTAACAGATAACCAAGAAGAGCCTTCTCTTTTGGGGAGTTTAATTTCCTCTCAGCCCCGTTATACCAGAGAGATGTTGTTAGGAAGTATTTTAAAAGGTGCCCTGGAAAATATGCACCTTTCAAATAAGCAAATTGATAATGGTCTTTCCGAGAAAGCCTTTAAGTTATTTTTAGAGAGACTTGATTACGGAAAACAATTTCTCACGCAAGCGGATGTAACTTCCCTAGAAAAATATCGTAAGGAATTTGATGACATGCTTTTTAACGGGCAGTTGTCCATTCTTGATGCGAGCTCTGAGCTGATGAATAAAAGAATAGGTCAGATTGAAAAGTATATTGAAGAGATTCTCGCTAAGCCGATGGATTACAATAAGAAAGAAGTTATAGAAACTGATGCTAAGAAGAGAAAATTTCCTGCGAATGAGAAAGAACTTTATGCTCATTGGGAAAAGCTCATGAAGTATGAGGTATTAAGCCGCATTGTTGATACGAAAGAGGAGCAAAGCGGGGTTGCAACCGATGAGAAAGGAAAAAAGAAAAAGCCAACTTCAGATAAAAAGCTGACCGATGTGGAGATTGAAAAAGATTCGCGATCAAAAGTTCTAAAAAGCTATAAGAAGATTTTTTCACGTCTTGTAAACGAAAAGCGTTCTGACAAACTAGATAAATTTTATAATTCAATTACAAAAGTCTTTGATCCTCATACAAACTACCTTGTACCTGAAGAGAAAGAAGATTTTGATATTGATATGTCAGGAAAGCTTGAAGGGATCGGTGCAATTTTAAGAGAGGATAATTCCTATATTAAGGTTGAAAGTATTGTCCCTGGCTCAGCTTCATGGAAGACAAAAGAAGTAGAAGCAGATGATGTTATTTTAAAAGTTGGCCAAGGCAATGAAGAGCCAATTGATGTTGTTGATATGAGTTTACGAGATGCCGTGAAGCTTATTCGGGGCAAAAAAGGAACGGTTGTAAAGCTCACTCTTAAAAAGCCAAATGGTCTTGTTAAGGTCGTTCCTATTGTTCGCGATGTTGTTGAAATTGAGGAGTCCTATGTAAAAGGGACAATTCTAGAGTTGGCTCCGGCCAATAAAAAAATTGGTTACATTAACATTCCAAAATTTTACCGAGATTTTAATGATCGTGCAGGAAGAAATGTAACTGATGATACTCGTAAAGAGATTCAGCGTCTTAATGGTCTTGGCGTTGAAGGTTTGATTGTTGACTTAAGAAATAATGGCGGAGGAGCACTTGAAGACGCCAGAATGATTTCTGGTCTATTCATTGAGAAAGGGCCTATTGTCCAAGTAAAGGCTCATACTGGTGCAGTAGATGTACTAACTGACACTGATCCAAACATTGATTTTAAAAAGCCAACAATTGTTTTAATTAATCGTTTTTCTGCTTCAGCATCTGAGATTGTGGCAGCAGCTCTTCAAGATTATGGTCGTGCTGTAATTGTTGGAGGAGAGTTTTCTCATGGAAAGGGAACTGTTCAGGCCGTAGTTGATCTTGATGGTTATGCACCTCCAATGGTTAAGTCATATTCTCCACTTGGTGCCTTGAAAATCACCATACAAAAGTTTTACCGAGTCAATGGCAGCTCCACTCAGTATAAAGGTGTTACTCCAGATATTATTCTTCCTGATCAATTTTCAAATCTTGAATCGGGAGAAAAGTTTTTGGACTACTCAATCCCTTGGGGTGAAGTTAAGGCAGTGAAATTCAATTCGTGGAAGAATAAATATGACATTAAGACTTTGAAGAATCAGAGCCATTCAAGAATTAAGACTAGCGAAAAATTCAAAAATCTTCTTCAGGCAGTGAATTGGTATAAAGAGCAAAAAGATAAAACAAAACGTTCTCTTGTTATGTCTGATTTTGAAAAAGATAGAAAAATAATCCGAGAAAAAACGGATCTATTTAAAAAAGAGCTGGAAAGCAATCAAGTTTCTGTCAAAGACCTAAATCCGTCTAAAGACAAAGCCCATGTTGAGAAATTTGAAGATTTTGCAAAAAATCTGAAAAAAGATGCTGTGATTGAAGAGTCCCTTCAGATCATGGATGACATGGTTAAGATGGAAAAAAAGTCTTAATCTAAATAATAAAATATAAAACTAATAGACTCTCCCTTTAAAAGGGAGAGTTTTTTTTAAAGGACTTTGCTTGAAATCCCAGCTCACGCTCGAAGAAAAATATGACTTTTATGAGAGATCTGTTCAAAACGCTGAAGGAGAAGTTTCCTTTATGCATGATGAATTTAAGCGGTTCTATGGTCATTCTCCTTTTACTTTAAGAGAGGACTTTTGTGGTACGGGTGCCATATCCTGCGCATGGGTTCAGCAGGATAAGAGCTGTGAAGCTTATGGAGTCGATCTTGATCCAGAGCCTATCAGGATGGGGCTTCAAAGGCATTATTCAAAACTTTCAAAGACTGAACAGAAACGCATGCAGTATCTTCAGAAAAACGTTCTAACAGTCAAAACAGGGCCAGTTGAAGTTATTTGTGCTTTTAATTTTTCCTATTTCATCTTTAAGTCTCGTAAGCAGATGCTTCAGTATTTCAAGGCAGTAAGAAAGTCTCTAAAAAAGCAGGGTGTCTTTTTTCTTGATATATTTGCAGGTCCTGAAAGTCAAAGATTGGTGACTGATGTTAAAAAGCTCAAGAATTTAACCTATTATTGGGAGTGTCAGCACTTTAACCCATTTACTCATGAGTGTACCTTTGCGATTCATTTTAAAGATAGCAAAGGGAAAAAACACAACAATGTTTTTACCTATAACTGGCGTTTTTGGACTATGCCAGAGATTCGTGACATTCTCATTGAAGCAGGTTTTTCCAAGACTGTTGTTTATTGGGAAGGGGACGACGATGAGGGCAATGGAAACGGAGTATTCACTCCAGCAGAAGATGCAGAAAACTGTGATGCTTGGGTTTCTTATATTGCAGCTTTAACTTAAACGAGGAGAGTATCAAGCTTTTCAATCATTTTTGAAAATCTTGAAGTTGGGAATCTTTCTTTTAGCTCCCGGATGATTTCAAACTTGTCTACATTCTCCTGATTTTGTTTTAATAGAAGTTTTGTGAATTCTTCTGCTAAAACAAAGACCATCGCTGGTGGAGATAGCACTGCCCCGTGGTGTTCTGAAAATCCTATACCATTTAATTGCCCATGATGCTGACGAATAATTTGGTCTGCACCTAAAGGAGCTCTTGGAAACTTTGCCACGAGCTCTGAAGCCATTTGAGCATGTCTTTCTACGAGGTTCTTTTTTTCGTCAGTAAATCCTGCCTGTCGCAGTTCGTTTGAGCTGTGGACTTTGGCCTGCTGATCATTTTCAAGATAGATGTCATGAAAAAGTGCGGCAAAACAAATCTTCTCTTCTTGCTCCGGACTGCCCCATTCCATGTTCTTAATGATATGAATTGCAACAAAAGAAATTATTTGAGTGTGAAGGAATAGGTAGCTTGTTTTGTTTCGGTACAATTGGTCTAAAAGTTTTGAAAGACCAGGGTTCATTTTTACATTTTTTCTTAGTGATTCAATATTCTTTTTTGCAAGACGAATTGTGTCTTCATTTATCCCAATGGACAGAACTTTATTTGTAAGTAGCTCAATATTTTGATTTGTTGCAGTTATCTTTTCATCTTCACTAAGATCTTCTAGTTCTAGTTTTGAAACAATCTCAGATGTGAGATTATTTACAAATTCAAGACGGTTCAGCTTTTTGACATAAAAATTTTTAATTCCTAAGCTGATAAGTGTCTTTATTGTAGCTTGATCTAGATCTTGGCCATGGCTAAATTCGAGCTTGTATGAGCCTGTTTGTGCTTCTAGCCCATAGACTTCACAGACAGGTTTTTTTATCATTTGAAAGAATGTAATTGGAATGGGAAAAAAATCGGGAACAACTTTGGTGCTCATTTCTTTCGCAGTAATCTTGAGGGCGGCAGCTGAGGTCTTAATAAGATTTTTTATATCAAGTGAATTGGATACTTGTGGGTAAGGTGCATAGTCACCACCACCAATAACGATAATAGGAATTTTAAGCTTTAATTGATCTACTCGTTCAATAAGGATTTTAGCCGATTGTTCATTTTCAATTTTAGCTCTCACAATAATGAGCTTGATTTCCTTTGCAAGAGGAGTCGTTAAAAATTCCAAAGCTTCAAAGCTTTTTTTCTTAACAACAGTTTCTAGATCAAGCCAAGTAAGTAGGTTGAGCTTGTAAAAGTTCACAATTTCAGGATTATTTTCTACTAAAAGCGTTAAATTCAATCGTTATTCCTTGTTTTATTATTTTAAGTCGAAAGTTTTAGAAGGGGGCAATATTTTTTGCTAAAATAATAAAGAAAAATTGTGACCATTGGAGATCTTGCCGTGAAGGAATTTTCTGAACTTTTCAATGAAGACTATAATACCCAACTAAAAGAGTGGGGAACCACACTTAAAACAGAGTTAAAGCTTGAAGATATATCCTCAAGGACCGTTAAAAACCATCTGGATTTGGGGCCTTTTCCAACTTTGAGCACCGAAGCAAAAGTTTCAATTGAATTACCGTCACTAACATCTTGGAAAAAAGCCTCTCAGACCTACCTAAAAGTAGAAAAATCTAAAATAATGTCTAGTCTCGCAGAAGATCTTGAAGCAGGTGTGAGACTCTTTTTTATTAATAAGAATGAACTAGGTCAGCAAGTATGGGATGAAGTTCAAGATTTTCTTAAAATGTATAAAAATTTTGAAGAGATTGAAATTTATCTTTTAGGCCAGAAAAAGTTAATTACTAAGTCCGGATTAAAAATTATTGATGAATCAGAAATGATTATCGCACGTGAAGTCTTTGATCATGGGGGACACAACGTTCTTGAGCTTGCGGTCCTAGTGACGAAGTTAATTGAAGATTTGAACAAGAATGATTTCACCATCGCTATATCGGTAGATTCTCATTTTTTTAAAAACATAGCTAAAATAAGGGCGCTAAAACTTTTAGCTCAGAAGATTTTTAAGGAAGCTGGCCTAAAGTCTGGCCTGAGAGTTTTGAGTTTAACTTCTTACCGTGAATGGACTCTTTATGAGAGATATTCAAATATCCTTCGCAATAACACTCAAGTTGCTTCGGCTTTTATTGCTGGGGCCGATGCCGTTCAGAGTTCTGGTTATCAATCTATTTTTGAAATAGAGACAGATACTCTTGATGAAATTCATTCTGAACGCTCACTCCGTATTGCTCGAAATACATCCCACATTCTTGCTCTCGAGAGCATGCTAGGCATAGTTGAAGATGCTGCTTATGGCAGTTTTCATTTGGAAAATCTATCTCACAAATATGCTGAGGCCGCTTGGATATTGATGCAACAGCTTTTAAAGCTTAATTCTCAAGAAAGAGATGACTTTATTTCCCAAGAAGTAAAAAAAACGAGCACAGATAGATTACTTAGAGTTCAGACGAGAAAAGACGTAAAGGCTGGAATGAATGATTTTCCCGATGGCAAAGAGTTGCTTAATCTGCAACTTAAGAAGCCATCTTGTTTTAGAGTTGCCAGGGAGTTTGAAGATTTAAGACTAAGAGTTGAGGCGATGGAATTTAAACCGAAGATTCAAGTTCTCTTAAAGGGAAGCTTGTCTGAATTAAGTAATCGATTGAGCTTTATAAAGAACTATTTTGAATTAATTGGTCTTGAAGTTCATACCATTACATCTGGCTTGGAAGTTGAAGAAAAAGATGTCCTTGTTTTATGTGCCAAGGACGAGGATTATCCTGAACTTATTGTTCAGACTTCAATGATGAAAAATCCATTCAGGTTTTTAGCGGGGAAAGTAGACACATCTGATTTTCAAATGATTCATTCTGGACAAAATGTTTTTCAAGTCCTTTCTCAGTTTGTGACTAAATTGGCAGGTATAAAATGAATCAAATTGATTTCACTATGATCCCATGGGAAGCCGTTGGAGAGAGTGTGAGTCCAGCAAAAAAAATTATGACTTTTCCAGAGGGGATTGATCTTCAGACGAGTTATAACGTAAATGATTTAAAATTTATTAAACTTACCAAGACTCTTCCTGGATCAAAGCCATTTCTGCGAGGCCCTTATGCCTCGATGTACAGCGTGAAGCCTTGGACGATTCGACAGTATGCGGGTTTTTCTACGGCCGAAGAGTCTAATAGATTTTATCGTGATAATTTGACTAAAGGGCAAAAGGGACTTTCTATTGCTTTCGATCTTGCCACTCACAGAGGATATGATTCAGATCATCCGCGAGTTAAAGGTGATGTAGGGATGGCAGGGGTTGCTATTGATTCGATTCTTGATATGAGAATTTTGTTTCAAGGAATACCACTCGATCAAATGTCTGTTTCCATGACGATGAATGGTGCTGTGATACCTATTCTGGCCTTGTTTATTGTTGCTGGTGAAGAACAAGGAGTCCCATTAGACAAACTAACCGGTACTATTCAAAATGATATTCTGAAAGAGTTTATGGTGAGAAATACTTATATTTATCCACCGGCTCCTTCTATGAGAATTATTGCGGATATTTTTAGTTTTACATCTAAAAATATGCCCAAGTTTAATTCAATTTCAATTTCTGGCTATCATATGCAAGAGGCAGGAGCAACTGCAGACCTTGAGCTTGCCTATACTTTGGCCGATGGGATGGAGTATTTAAGAACGGGAGTTAAGGCAGGCCTTGATATTGATAAATTCGCCCCAAGGCTCTCATTTTTTTGGGCTATTGGTATGAATTATTTTATGGAAGTTGCCAAACTTCGCGCGGGAAGACTTTTGTGGTCTAAAATTGTTTCAGAATTTAAACCAAAAGATCAAAAGTCTCTTGCTCTAAGAACTCACTCGCAAACCTCTGGATGGAGCCTAACGGCCCAGGATGTTTTTAATAATGTAACTAGAACCTGCATTGAAGCTCTTGCCGCAACCCATGGACATACTCAAAGCTTGCATACCAATTCTCTAGATGAAGCCCTGGCGTTACCTAGCGAGTTTTCTGCGAGAATTGCTCGAAACACACAACTATTTATCCAACAGGAAACAGATACATGTGAATCCATCGATCCTTGGGGAGGAAGTTATTTTGTAGAATCTCTCACTCAGCAGCTGGCGGAAAAAGCTTGGGGCCACATTAAAGAAGTAGAGTCACTTGGCGGCATGAGTGCGGCGATTGCCAAGGGCATTCCAAAAATGAGAATCGAGGAGGCAGCTGCAAGGGCGCAGGGGCGAATTGATTCAGGGATTCAACCGATCGTAGGTGTAAATATTTTTAAGCGCAAAAACGATGACGTGCCAAACATTTTACAAGTTGAAAACTCATCCGTAAGAGAAGCGCAAATTGCCCGGATTCACCAGTTAAAAAAAGAGCGTAACAACGAAGTTGTTGAACAAAAATTACTGGCGATGACAAAAGCATGTGAAAATGGTGAAGGCAATCTTCTCGAGCTGGCCGTTGCGGCAGCGAGGGCAAAGGCCACTGTTGGAGAGATGAGTCTGGCGATGGAGAAAGTTTTTGGGAGGCATCAGGCAGAGATTCATACGATTCAGGGAGTGTATCTCAAAGAATTTCAGCAAGGAAAAGTTGACGTGAAAGAACTTAAAGAATTAATTGAAAAGTTTAAACAGGCCGAAGGCCGCAGACCTCGAATCCTTATAGCTAAAATGGGACAGGATGGTCACGATCGTGGTCAGAAAGTTATCTCTACAGCATTTGCTGATTTGGGTTTTGATGTTGATGTCGGCCCATTATTTCAGACTCCCGATGAGACGGCAAAACAAGCCGCTGAGAATGATGTTCATATTATCGGTGTATCCTCACTTGCTGCTGGTCATTTAACTCTCGTGCCTGAATTAAAAAATGAATTAAAAAAACTTGGAAGAGAAGATATTCTTGTCACGATTGGAGGAGTGATCCCCCCACAAGATTATGACAAGCTCTTTCAAATGGGTGTCGCTGGAATTTTTGGACCGGGCACAGTCATTGCTGATGCTGCTAAAGACCTTATTTTAAAACTTAATTCTTCGTTAGGGATAAAATGAGAAAGAATCTCACTCTAAGTGACTACCTTAATGGTTTTAAAAATAAGGATCGAACGATTCTCGCGAGGGCAATCACTTTAATTGAAAGTCATCATCCTGATCACCAAAAAATGGGTCAGGAACTTATTAAGCATCTTCTACCCCAAACTGGTAAAAGTAAAAGAATAGGCATCTCTGGAACTCCTGGGGTGGGAAAAAGCACTTTTATCGAAGTATTCGGAAAATTGCTAACAAGTCAGAAAAAACAGGTCGCTGTTTTGGCAGTCGATCCCACTTCACAGGTGAGTGGTGGAAGTATTCTAGGGGATAAGACTAGAATGAATGAGCTGGCCATCGATCCCCTGGCCTTTATACGCCCGAGCCCATCTGGAGAGACGTTGGGTGGAGTGGCGAAAAGAACTCGCGAATCACTTTTACTTTGTGAAGCTTTTGGATTTGATTACGTATTAATCGAAACCGTTGGGGTAGGGCAGTCAGAAACAACTGTTGCCCAAATGGTGGATATTTTTGTCATGCTACTGCAACCAGGCGCTGGAGATGATCTTCAAGGTATAAAACGAGGTATTTTAGAAATAGTTGATATGGTTGTAGTGACCAAGGATGATGGTGATAACCAAAAAATTATCCTTAAGGCAAAGCATGATTATGAGAAAGCCCTTCACATATTAAGGCATGATGGCTGGATTCCTCCTGTGGTGTCTTGTTCATCTCTGACGAAGTCTGGTTTTTCTGAGATCCTGGCCGTAATTGAAAAATATTTTATTGATCAAGGCCAAGTAATTTATCAAAAACGTGAAAAGCAGGGATTGGATTGGATGTGGCAGCTCGTACTTGAAGGATTAAGAGAGCGCTTCCTTTCCAAAGTAAATGCCGAAGATCTTAAGCTTATAGAGGGCGAAGTTCGATCCCATGCTCTTACTCCTCCTCAAGCCGCGGAAGTGCTTTTAAAAAAGAATTATTAAGAAAAAATTAACAAATTATTTCAAGGACTTGGCAACTATTTAAGGAAATAGTCGTTTTGAAAAATTTTAGTGTTTGCAAGTTATTAAAAACCGATTGTGCTTATGGGACTATTACTAAGTGTGCTAGGATTTTTACCTTGAAAGAATTAAGGAAGTAACAAATGAGCAAAGTCTCAGTTCTTTTAGTCGATGATGAACCAGATATTCTTGAAACACTTCAACTGATATTGGAGCAAAAAGGCTACTTGGTTGATATTGTGGATAACGGCGCCAGCGCGTACAACATGATTATGGAGAAAGTGTACGATGTTGTGATTTCAGACTTAAAAATGCCTGAAATTGATGGAATTATGCTTCTAAAAAAAGTTAGGGCGGCACAAAATCTAACTAAATTCATATTCTTCTCAGGCCACGCAGACGAGAAACATGCCAAAGAAATGATTGCCCTCGGTGCTTCAAGGCTTATCTCTAAAGCTGAGATCATGAAAGTCCCACTCGCCCTAGAGACAACCTTGCTTGAAGAAGTTTAATCTTTTATCTTGAGCCCTTAAATGAAAGCGAATTATTTGAAATTCTACTTGTTTCATCAATCAGAACATTCAAAAGATTCTTAGCATCCCTGTTATAAATGGCTTCATTATCCTTCATGATATATTTCATTAAGGGAATAATAATTTTCGATACGGCCGAAAGAGTCTTTAGTTTTAAAACTTCATGATTAACGAGGTCAAATCGTTTTACCTTTAGGAAATTGATAAGTAACTCGAGCTTATCAGTATTCTCTACTGAGTTTTCTTCCTCTACATGATGGGACTCATTATTCATTAAGTAATCGTATTGCTTTTCAAGTTCGTCAGTATTCAAATTTGCGATTTTGCTAATCGCAATCCCACGTCTCGTGAGCTCACCTAATAATTTGAGCCTGGTGATATTCTCCTGGGAGTAAGATCTGAAGTTATTTCCCAGACGCTTTGGAGTAAGAGCACTATACCTCTTCTCCCATGCCCTGATTTGGTGAACGCTCACTCCACTCATCATAGAAGCCGCTTGGATGTTAAAATCATTCATAAATCACCTCAATGTATAAGTATGCTGAAATTATAAATTTAGCAGACCAAAGAATTGTTCTTGGCCAGTTAGTAAAAATAAGTTTTTCAATTGTATCAGGGTCAAAACGCTCTCTGAGTATGTTGTGGCAAGGAACACTTAGAAGGAATGTCGAGAGCCATATCATAGAAACGATAACTAATAGTGCGATAGTAAAAAGAGAGTAAGGGTAATAAAAAAAGATGTAGAGGGAAACAGCCAGCTCACTAATCATTAGCGGCATAACAATGAAAGATATGGATTTTGAATGAAAAGCTTCAAAATTTGTAAAGGCATCAACTTTAACGAATCGAAATGATGGATAGTGGACAATCTGAACGATCCATATCAGGCAAGCAAGCATCGAAGATAGGACAAGGTTTAATACAATCATTATATAAGTTCCTACTTATAGAGTTGCCATCACAATATTAAGGGCCTTCTCACCATTTCTTATAAACTTATCGAGTTCTTTTAATCTGCTCGATTCGATATTAGAGGCGATAAGGTCTTCTTTGCTCATTTCTTTGAGCTGATGAAAGCCTGCGTGAATTTTTCCCATCATAATTTTTTCACGCTGCCTTAGAACATGAGCAATGACCGTGTGAAGATCTGGATTGGCTTTATAGAGCCTAGTTCCCTCAGAACTTGTGCCAGATTCAAAAATGACGTTGTAATCAAGGAGATCTTTTAGAGAAATACTTATAAGTGCCTTGGAGACATCAAGCTTAGAAATGAGGGACTTTGCATCTATTGGTTCTTGAGAAAGGTAGAGATGAAGCCAGATTTTCCCATGGATCTTTTTAAATCCCCAATACTCAATAAATTCACCCACTAGGTCTGCGAGATAGCTGAGTTCCGGTAAATTTTTTGTTTTCATTTGTTTTTCCGGTTTTGGTTTATTGTGTCTTAAACTCGCCTCGAGCGTTGTTTGCTTCGAAGAACTAAATTTAAGTACTCATAGTTTAATATCTCTTAAACTGGGTCAGGGTCAATGAATTGATGGGGTGGAGTGCTTTGACAGGCCTATACAAAACATAAACAAAGGAGTTTAGCGCATTTTCCAAAGCAGCTGTGAAAGATAGGGCCGGCGAGTTTCACCAGTGGCAACCATTAGAAGTTTAGTTATTTTTAGGTTCTCAGGGTCAGTGAAAAGAAGAATAAGGAGTTCTTGGATATAGTTCGTATTTAACGTGACGTAGTTATCTGTTCCAATCCCAAGTTTGATCCCCTTTTTTTCCCACCAGGAAAAAGGATGATCCTTATAATCCGCAAAACTATTAGTGAGCTTATTATTGGATGAGGGAAGTGCAATGAGGGATACTTTTTTATTAATCATACGGTTCAGAACATCATGCTGATAATGTTCAACTTCACGGGCCGTATGAAATTTGATTTTTACAAAGTGGCGCTTTTCATCCTCGTTTAACTTTTCGCCCATAAAGAGTTTGTCGCGTATGTTTTCATGCTCTCGCCACTCCATGTCCATCAGTTCTTTGTAGTCGGATGAATTGGAGTGAATTTTCTCTCCATGCTCATTATCTAAAATCAGTCGATGATAGAGAGAGTGAAAATAAAAGTTTGGATTAATCCCAAGTGATAATCCATGTTCAAGAGTGTCGATATGCCAAATGTTTAAGGAATTATCTACCGCCTGAACCCCTTTCTTTAAAGTATGCCAGGTCTCACCGTGGTGGGAGCGAATGGCAAAGCCCTTGAAGTGCAGCTTCCTAAAACCCTGTTGCATTTCCGCAAAGTGTCCTTTGCGGTAGAGGTCTTTCTCGCTTCCAACTGTGTCGACTTCACACAAGTATGGGGCGAGGTGAGGATATTTTTCGAGCATTTCAAGAATGGCGTCCACTTGATGAAGAAAGTGATCTTTTTTGGTCCCAAATTTCGGAT